>JAYVVD010000191.1:0-4531 GCA_043787295.1 Ferruginibacter sp.
GCTAAGTTAGGAAAATGATTAAAGAAATGCCAAAAGAATATTTCAAGAAAAAAGACTAAAAATCTTCTTTTTTGATGAAAAAGTAGTAAAATTTGTAGAAAAACGGTTAGAAATACCCTGGAATTTATAAAAATCAGAAGCCTGTTTTCTCTAATTAAAAAATGGATAACTACTTTCGCAATTATCCATTATAAAGTAATAATTTTAAAATTAACCCTTTACTCTTTCAACATATTCTCCTGTTTTTGCAAGAATTCTTATCAATTCACCTTCATTCACAAAAAGAGGAACGTTTACGGTTGCACCGGTTTCTACTATACAAGGTTTTAAAGTTTTAGTAGCAGTATCGCCTCTCATGCCCGGCTCACTGTAGGTAACTAACAATACTATTTTATCAGGTAATTCTACTGACATCGGTATATCAGTTTCGCCATTAATTGAAACAGTAACTTCCTGCCCATCTTTTAAAAATTTTGGCGCATCAATCATCGTTTCTGCAACAGTTATCTGTTCAAAAGTTTCTACATCCATAAAACTGTAACCTGTATCATCTTTATATAAATATTGGTAGGCTCTTTTTTCTACCCTTACCGGATAAATTGTTTCTCCCGAGTTCCATGTTTGTTCAATGGTACGGGAGTTATCTACACCTTTTAATTTTGCCCAAACTTTTGCGGCAGAGCGGGCTGTTTTATTTTGACCAAAGTCAATAACTGTATATAAACTTCCGTCAACTTTAATAATGAGACCTGAACGTATATCTTGTGTAGTTGCCATTATAGCTGTTTTTTTGTTGGCTGCAAAAGTAGTGGAAAATTTTTCATTTAAAACAACCAACACCCCGGTGCAAAAAAATGAAAATGATATTATTTACTCATGAATTTAAAAATTTAAATTGTATGATATATTTGCCTCATTAGATTTTATTATGGATCAACTTACTTTGGGTGTAGGCACACGCCTGCAACGTACACGATTTGGACCGGGTATAATTGTTGATATTAACTATGCCACATATATTATTTCATTTATTGACAGTGGTATTAAAGAAATTTATGAGGGGGGACGATAAACTGGAAAAAATTATACCTTAAAATATCTCAGAAGAAATAGAAACAAATTCAGAAGTTGAAAAGTCTTTACTTAAAATTTTAAAAATGTGGGGTGGGGTAGGAGAAACTGTAGCACTTGGCGATAAATGGCTGGGTGGAAAAAATGTTTTTACAAATCGGCTGATAAAACATTAAAGCCGAAGTAAAGAGAATTAAAATTCCTTTTCGTATTTCTACCAAGGCTTGTTGATAATTTTTAAAAATAGGACTATTGGAAGTAATTTCTTTTTTAATAGATAGCGGCTATTTAAAAATTATTTAGGTTAATTATGGACTAATCCATAAAAATTTATTTATATAGTGAAAGAATATTCAGGTTTGAGTTAAAAATTGGCTTAATTTTCAATTAGTGATTGCAGTTAAAAAACTAATTTGCATAAAAATTAGAAAATGAAAAATTTAGTTCTCTTTGCAATATGTGCTTTTTATTATGGTTCCCTATCTGCCCAAATTAAGCCTTCTATTGAACCTGCTTATAAACGTGTACCAACTATACCACCTTTTAATATAATATTAGCACAAGACAGTTCTATTTTTACGAAAGAAAATTTACGAAAAAAGAAGCCGGTTATTATAATAGTTTTTAGTCCTGATTGTGACCACTGTGTACACGCAACAGAAAACTTAATTTCAAATATTAAATCTTTTAAAAACACAGAAATAATACTCGCAAGTTCTCTTTCGTATGAGAGTGTAAGAAAATTTTATAAGGATTTAAATCTTAAAGAATATCCTAATATTCACGTAGGTTATGACAGTAAAAGATTTTTAGGTTCATTTTATCAAATACACAGTTTCCCTTCTATATTTTTGTATAATAAGAAAGGAAATTTTAAAATGGATTTTTCAGATCAGCCAAATTTCAAAATTATTGCTTCTTCACTCTAGTGATAAAAACTTTTTCATTATTATATCTTTACCTTACCAATATTTACATCAAAAAAAATAAACATGAAAGTAACTGTAGTAGGTGCCGGAGCCGTAGGCGCAACATGTGCGGATAATATCGCACGGAAAAAATTGTGTGATGAGCTGGTAATTGTTGATATCAAAGAAGGTTTTGCAGAAGGTAAGGCCATGGATCTTATGCAGACTGCACAGCTGGAAGGTTTTGATACTAAAATAACAGGCACCACAAACGATTACACAAAAACTGCAGGCAGCACTGTAGCAGTTATAACGTCAGGTATTCCCCGCAAACCGGGCATGACAAGAGAAGAACTTATTGGTATAAACGCAGGCATCGTTAAAACAGTTACTAAAAATTTATTGGAATATTCTCCGGACTGTATCATCATTGTTATCAGCAACCCGATGGATACTATGACTTATCTGGCACTAAAGCAAAGCGGTTTGCCTAAAGAAAGAATTATTGGCATGGGTGGAATGCTTGACAGTGCCCGCTTCCGTTATTTTTTAAGTACAGCTATGCATTGCAGCCCTAACGATTTGCAAGCTGTTGTTGTAGGTGGGCATGGCGATACAACTATGATTCCGCTTACACGCCTTGCAACTTACAGCGGTGTGCCGGCTGCCCATTTTTTAGATGTAGAAACACTTAAAAAAGTAGCTGCAGATACAATGGTTGGCGGTGCTACACTTACAGCTTTACTTGGCACAAGCGCATGGTATGCTCCGGGTGCCGCAGGCGCTGCTTTGGTTGAAGCTATTGTACGTGACCAAAAGAAAATAATGCCTTGCTGTGTGTACCTTGATGGTGAGTACGGACAAAAAGATATTTGCATTGGGGTGCCGGTTATTATTGGCAAAAATGGCTGGGAAAAAATTGTAGATTATAAACTTAATAATGAAGAAATGACTGCTTTTGCAAAAAGTGCAGATGCAGTTAGAAGTATGAACAGCGTATTAAGTACACTGGATATTTAAGTAATCTTTTATCTTATTATTTATAAAAAAACGAATCATTTTTAATGGTTCGTTTTTTTACTATAAGTAAAAAATATTATTAACTTACACCATCAACCACCATTTCTTTATTAATCTTCATTACCAATCCTTGCAATACTTTTCCTGGACCACATTCTGTAAAATATGTAGCACCATCTGCAATCAATGCCTGCACACATTGTGTCCATTTTACCGGGCAGGTAAGCTGTGCTATTAAATTTTCTTTTATTTTGGTAGGGTCTGTAACTGCCATTGCGGCTACGTTTTGGTAAACAGGGCTGTTAGGAGTATGAAAAAGTGTATTGTTTATTGCAGTTTCTAGTTCTTTTTTTGCAGAAATCATTAATGGTGAATGAAACGCTCCACCAACCGGTAAAACCAAAGCCCGTTTTGCACCTGCTTCTTTCATTCGTGCGCAAGCGTATTCAACACCTGCTATGCTACCACTTATTACCAACTGCCCCGGGCAATTATAATTGGCAGCCACCACAACTTCGCCCGTTTGGTTGGTTATATGCTGGCAAATTGCTTCCACTTTTTCATCTTCCAAGCCAAGCACAGCCGCCATCGTGCTAGGATTTGCTTCGCATGCTTTTTGCATTGCTTGGGCTCTTACAGATACCAGCTTTAATGCATCGGCAAAGTTCAATGTTCCGTTTGCCACCAATGCAGAAAATTCTCCTAAAGAATGTCCCGCAACCATATCTGGTTTTGCCGCCTCAATATTTTTAAAAGCTGCAACAGAATGTATAAAAATTGCTGGCTGTGTAATGTTTGTTTGTTTAAGATCTTCATCACTACCTGTAAACATAATATCGCTTATTCTAAAGCCGAGAATATCATTTGCATCTTCAAATAATTTTTTATTTGATTCGTTGCTATCATATAAACTTTTGCCCATGCCCACAAATTGTGCACCTTGGCCTGGGAAAATAAATGCGTGTTTCATAAACTTTTTATTTTGCGTAAGATCGAAAATAAAATTTAAATTCGTGATATGAATTTGAGTACTCAAATATTCGACCCTACCCTTTATACCTACGATGATTATAAATTGTGGCAGGGAGATTGGGAATTGATACAAGGTCATCCTCAGGCAATGAGTCCTTCACCATTAATTGAACATCATGATTTTTCGGGTGAGTTTTTTGCTCAGGTAAATTTATTATTGAAGGCTTGCAATAAAGTGTGTAACTGCAAGGTTTTCTTTGAAATGGATTGGATAATTAGTGATGATACTGTCGTTAGGCCTGATGGCATGTTAGTTTGTGGTGAAATGGAGAAGAAAGGTCATGTTACTATTCCTCCCATTCTTATATTAGAGGTTGCATCAAATTCCACAAGACTAAGAGACAGAAATACAAAATTTAAATTGTACGAAATGTGCGGTGTAAAATATTACATCATTGCAGACCCTCAGAAAAAATCTGTTGAAGTCTTTGAACTTACAGATAATAAGTATAAACAAACTGATACTACAACCTTTATCCTCACACGAGATTGTAGTATCA
>JAYVVD010000192.1:0-4600 GCA_043787295.1 Ferruginibacter sp.
GCTCTCCATCCATCCCCATTTCTATGATCAAAAAATGAGTAATAATTTACTTTACCTTTTTTACCACCTATTGCATTGTAACTGTTTATTAAATTATTACTACCTGCAGTTTGTTGCGTTTCAAATTCAAAAGGTTTGTTTATTTCGCTGCCATTGCGTAAAATATAATTTACCAACCCTCCAAACTGTGGCCCATACTGCAATGCTCCCTGTCCTCTTACAATTTCAATACGCTGCACGGCCTGTAATTGCGGATTGTAATATGCTTCAGGATAACCGAAAGGATCAGCCGCAATATCATAACCATTTTGGCGTACATTAAATTCCCAGCTTCTGTTGGGGCTCAAGCCTCTTGCCGCAATTCCTATTTGAATTCCACTCGCATCGCTTTCCCAAATATGAATGCCGGGTACTTTCGCCAATACCTGCCGCATGTTATTTGTTACCACATTTCCCTGCACATTATCCAACACAATTAAAGTACTTTTTTTACCCGCATAAATATTTGTGCCGACTATTTCCGGCATTTGCTGGTAATCACTTTTACTGTTTTTGCCAACAACAGTTACATCGGGTAAAAACTTAATATTTCCTGTATCTCTCAGGGCTATCTGAGCTTTTGCGGCAATCAATGTAACAGCAAAAAGCATTGCCAATATTCCTTTATAAAAATATTTCATAGTCTCTTTTTTTAAGACCTGCAAATTGCAATTTTGTAAAAGAGTTTATTAAACCAATAGGGAAAACGATTTTCATAATCGGGAAAACCACAATGAATTAAATAAAAAATTACAATGAACATATATCTAATTATATAGTTAGTCTTAACTAACTTTATAATTAAAATAGCATGTATGAGGCTGAAAATAATTATTTCAATAATTTGTGCAGGAATGTATTTACAGACAAAGGCCCAGGTTTCTATTCAAACCGACAGACCTGACCAAACAGAATGCCCATATATTGTACCTATTGGTTATATACAGTTTGAAAGCGGAACCTCTGTAGAATTAATTACAAAAGAAAATAAACTTTATAGTCACCCATCCTTGTTAATTAAATACGGTATATCCAAACAACTTGAATTTAGGCTTATTACTGAATGGGTTTCAGAAAAAAAATATACAGAAGTTAGTACAGGCTTTACTCCACTTACTCTGGGATTTAAGGTTAATCTTTGGAAACAAAATGGCTTACTTCCACTTACTTCATTCATTGGGCATTTAAGTATTGGTTCGGTTGCATCGCCAAAATACACCACAACATATATTGCACCATCATTCAGGTTTACAATGCAACACACGTTATCAAATAAATTATCATTAGGATACAATATTGGTGCAGAATGGAATGGTGAAACGCCTGAACCCACGTTTATTTACACTTTAACAACAGGTTATTCCATTACTGAAAAAATTGGTTGCTATATTGAAATATATGGATTTATGCCACAAAGCAATATCGCCCATCACAGAGCTGATGCAGGGTTGACTTATTTAATTGGCAATAACTTTATGGTTGATATTTCTGGCGGCATTGGGATAACAGATAATGCTCCAAAAAAATACCTGGCTCTTGGATTTTCGTGCAGATTTAATACAAAAAAGCATTAAACTATACGACTTCTTATCTGCAACATATATTTCGAAATTTATAATAAAATCTAAGTTAATAATTACAACCACCGTATTTTTGATTATGAATTATAAAAGAATAATATCATTTTTTGTTATTGTACAAATTGCAGCAATAGTTTCCTGCTCACCTTCAACCAATTTTAGCAAGGATAAAAATTTATTTGAAGCCTCAAAAGTTATTACAAAATACAAAGCCATTGCAGATATGAACGATGCCTATTTTGTAATTAAAGAAAATAATTTTTTTGAATTTTACAGAGAGCTTTTTGACAGCTTAAAAAATACATCCTACCCGGGTAAATACACAACAAATGGCGATACATTAAATTTGCAATTTTTTAATAAAAAAGGTAACAATTTACTTGGTAACAAAGCCTTAATAAATAAGCAAAAAAAAGAAATTATATTTTTTGAAAGGTATACAGGTGTTAAAAAAAAATTACTTTTTAATTAGCCGGTTTTTGTTTTGATCTGTTAGCAATGTATACGCCACTTAGCAATATTAGAAGGCAAACAATTTGTTTCCAGCCTACAACTTCGCCATATATAATTCCCCAAAATAATGCAACAACCGGTATAACGTAAGTAACCATAGAAGAAAAAACTACGCCTGCCCTTTTTATCAACATATAAAAAATTACGGTAGCCGCTGCGGTTCCAATAATGCCAAGTACGATTGCATAGCCCGTTGATGCAAGCATGACTCTGCTAAAAATATCTTCATCAAAATAACGTGTACAATAAAGAATAATTGCAGCAGGTATTGCATTTAAAAAAAGTGCGGCTGATACAATATTTATTGAAGGAATGTCCTTAAGATATTTGCCAACAAGATTAACATTTATACCATAACAAATTGTAGCAGCAATTACCAGTAACACATCTGCTATATTACTGTTTTCACTAAAAGTTGGTTGTGCAAAAAACAGTAAAATACTCCCTAAAAAAGAAATTGTAATTCCGAATATTTTATTGCGTGCAGTGTTTGTTTTAAAAAATAATGCACCGATAATGATAGCAAAAATTGGTGTGAGTGCATTTAAAGTGCCGGCAAGAGAACTATCAATTCTTTGCTCGGCAATACAGAAAAAATATGCAGGCAACAAACTACCTAAAACACCTGATAAAAATATGAGCAGTAATTTATTTCCGGGGATGGCGCTAATGCATTTAACTGCAACCGGCATTAAAATTAAACCTGAAGAAAGAATTCTGAATGAAGCAACCTGTAATGCGGTGAGACCAATTAGTCCTTCTTTCATTAATACAAAACTGCTTCCCCAGATAATAGATAAGAGTATAAAAATAAACCAGTTAAAAAGTTTTTTATCGGCCAATTAAAATTTTTGCGAAGATGCAGTATAATATTTTGTATTTTGCAAACGGTGAAATAAAAGTTATTTTAAAACAATTAAAGATAATACTATGAGTTTAATGCAAGATTTTAAAGAGTTTGTTTTTAAAGGAAATGTAATAAACCTTGCTGTAGCGGTTATTATTGGAGCAGCATTTGGCGCAATTGTATCTTCTTTTGTGGAAGATATTATTACTCCTTTATTATTGGCGCCTGCACTAAAAGCCGCAGGTGTGTCAGATATAAATAAACTAACCTGGGGTACTGTTAAATACGGTAATTTTTTAGCTGCTGTTATTAAGTTTCTTATTATAGCTTTCGTTTTATTTTTGGTAATAAGAATGGCAGCAAAACTTAAAAAAAAGGAAGAAGCAGTTGCAGCAGGGCCATCTTCTACAGATATTTTATTAACTGAAATTAGAAACGAATTAAGAAAAAATTAATTTTAATATTTGCGGTCATTTGCAATAAGAAATGACAGATAAAAAATACTATTTTTACAGCCCTCGGATAAACATCGGAGGCTTTTTTTTATTATAATTAGCAAAGCGTGAGTACCAACGAATCCTATCAAATAAAATTAGACCAATTTGAAGGTCCATTTGACCTGTTACTTTTTTTTATTGAAAGAGATGAACTTGATATCTATAATATTCCCATTACTAAATTAACCAACGACTTTCTGGACCATATTCACGAAACAGGGAAATTAAATATTGAACTCAGCAGTGAGTTTATTCTCTTTATAAGTACACTCATGCGTATAAAAGCGAAAATGCTTTTGCCCCGAAAGGAAATAGATGCACAAGGCAATGAAATTGATCCAAGACAGGAGTTGATTGATAAAATACTGGAGTACAAAAAATTTAAGGATGCATCTGCACGGATGGCAGAAATGGAAGCCATTAGAATGCTGATGATAAAACGGGGAAATTTACAAAAAGAATTATCCAGCATTGGAGAAGAAGCAGGAGAAGGTACCGAAATACAAACTTTTAGTTTGTTTAAATTAATGAAGGCTTTTGAAAAAGTAGCGCAACGGCTTCATGAGCGCAACAACAAGCCTGTTCATACTGTTGTGCAATATAATTACAGTATGGAGGGGGTTCGTAGTCACCTGCTGCAGATAAGCAAAGAACATAAAACACTGGCTTTTGAAAAAATATTTAACGAGTGCGAAAACCGCATACATGCCATCTTTATTTTTCTGAATATGCTCGAACTTGTGCAACAAAAATATCTACAGATCTTAATTGGAGAAGGTAGAAATAATTTTATTCTCGAGTACAATGAGGACAGAGAAGATGACCAGAGTACTGCTTTAACAGAGACAGACTTTAACCAATGGAATTAACAGCCCCGTAACTCCTGCTAAAGATGATTTTAAACGCTGAAAGCTTTTAAAAATCATTCTCTTTATAATCAGCAAAAATGTCACTTATTTTTATTGGTACATTAATTGGCGTTTAAACATCAAATATATTATCATGAAAACACTTGTAACAAGAGCAGATGAAAGGGGTACTGCAAATCATGGCTGGTTAAAGCCTGCGCACTATTTCAGCTTTGGCAGTTGGCACAATCCTGATAAAGTACATTTTGGAGAACT
>JAYVVD010000193.1:0-2287 GCA_043787295.1 Ferruginibacter sp.
AACGGTATCGTTTTAATTTTCAGTGAAGGAAAGTGCATAAACGAATGGCACTTGCGGACATTAAAAAAAGGAACAGCCCGGTTAGCTATTACTGCGTGGAAGCAGGGTATTCCACTAAAGGTTATCCCTCTTGGCATAAATTACCAGTCCTTTAAATCTTTTGGTAAAAACATTATTTTAAATTTTGGAAATTATATTTCTAAGCAAGATGTTCCCTTTGCAAAAACAGCAAGTTCGGGTAATAAAATCCAGCTTTTTAATACCACATTAAAAATTGCTTTACAAAAATTGGTTTTGGAAATTGATACTAATAATTCAGCTGCTTTACAATCAAACTTTCAGAAAAACATTTCATTTGTAAAAAAAATATTGCTGGCTATACCTGCAATTGCAGGTTATATTTTACATGCACCTTTGTATATACCTATACAAAAATTCGCTTTTAAAAAATTCGGAAAAATAGATCATTACGATTCTGTAGTGGTTGGAATGTTGTTTTTATTATATCCACTGTATTTAATTGTAGCTGCAATAGTTGCGTATAATTTTTGGGAAGTTTGTTGGCCTGCGGTATTTATTATTTTCCCGTTTTGTGCATGGAGTTATGTACAGACTAAAAAGCAGTTTTAAAAAAGCGACATATAAAAAATCCGTATTAACATGCGGATTTCTAAACATTTTTTATGAAATTATAATAGTACAGCACCTTCGACAAGTACAGTCGCTTTGTTGTTTAATACTTCTACAAATCCACTTTGAATAGTATAAGAATCTGTGCTTGTTTTATCTTTTAAAATCTTAAGCTTACCGTTTTTTAATGCACTTACCAAGGGCGCATGTCTGTCTAAAACTTCAAACAAACCATTAATACCCGGCAGTTGTACACCGTACACTTCGCCGCTGAAGATTTTTTTATCGGGTGTTAATATTTCGAGAACCATAGTATCAAGTATTTAGTAGCTAGTATTGAGACTAGAATAAAATAATTTAATGTTTATTATATTTTCAAATGTGAATAAATCTATAACAAGTAAAGAGTCGTCTAAATACTCAATACTTGATACTCACATCTAGTCTACGCTTGCGCTGCTGCCATTAATTTCTTACCTTTTTCCACTGCATCTTCCAACGTACCAACAAGGTTAAATGCTGCTTCTGGGTATTCATCCACTTCACCATCCATAATTGCATTAAAACCACGGATCGTATCTTCAATAGGAACCAGTACACCTTTTAAACCTGTAAACTGTTCAGCCACAAAAAATGGTTGAGATAAGAAACGTTGCACTTTACGGGCACGGCTTACTACCAATTTATCTTCATCACTTAATTCATCCAAACCAAGGATGGCAATAATATCCTGTAATTCTTTGTAACGCTGTAAAATTAATTTTACTCTATCAGCCGTATTGTAGTGCTCCGCTCCAACAATAGCAACTGTCAAAATTCTTGATGTACTATCTAAAGGATCTACCGCAGGATAAATACCAAGATCCGCAATTTTTCTACTCAATACCGTTGTTGCATCCAAATGCGCAAAGGTTGTAGCAGGTGCCGGATCTGTCAAATCATCCGCAGGTACATAAACCGCCTGCACAGATGTAATTGAACCATTTTTTGTTGAGGTAATTCTTTCCTGCATCAAACCCATTTCAGTAGCCAACGTTGGTTGGTAACCCACTGCACTTGGCATACGACCAAGCAATGCAGATACCTCTGAACCAGCTTGAGTAAAACGGAATATATTATCTACGAAAAATAAAATATCTTTTCCCTGTCCGTCGCCTTCACCATCACGGAAATATTCCGCCAAAGTAAGACCACTCAATGCTACACGGGCACGGGCACCAGGAGGTTCGTTCATTTGTCCGAATACAAAAGTTGCTTTCGATTCTTTCAAACCCTCCATATCTACAGAAGCCAAATCCCATCCACCTTCTTCCATACTATGCTTAAACTTTTCGCCATAGTTCATAATACCCGCTTCAATCATTTCACGCATCAAATCATTTCCTTCACGGGTTCTTTCACCCACACCTGCAAATACAGATATACCGCTGTATGCTTTCGCAATATTATTTATCAACTCCTGTATCAATACTGTTTTACCAACACCTGCACCACCAAACAAACCTATTTTACCACCCTTTGCATAAGGCTCAATCAAATCAATTACTTTGATACCAGTAAACAAAATTTCGTTTGCAGTACTTAGGTCTTCAAACAATGGCGGCTTGGCATGTATTGGGCGACCACCTTCTTTACTTACCTGTGGCAAACCATCAAT
>JAYVVD010000194.1:0-4776 GCA_043787295.1 Ferruginibacter sp.
ATCATTTGGTGGACCTGCGGAAAACTATACACAGCAAATAATTCCTTTACATTTACCGAACCCTTTTCGCAAACCATACTCATATCGTTTCTTACAAGATCAACCACCATTACATTCTCACTTTTCTCTTTTTTACTTGTGGTTAAATATTTTTTGTTTAACTCATCTTTTATAGGATTTATATCTCTTTTGCTGGTACCTTTTATTGGTTGCGAGATTAGTTGCTTTCCTTTTTTTTGTAAAAAACGCTCTGGGCTTGCACACAAACAGTAATTATTATTTAATTTATACAAAGCTCCAAAGGGAGCAGGCGATAATTTAGTTAGTTTACTATAAATATAAATGGGATTAATTAAAGCATTTTCAATAGCAAACTGCTGGCAAAAATTCACTTCATAGCAATCGCCTCTTTTTATATGCTCCTTCAATTTTTTTATGGTAGCTATATATTGAACTTTATTAATTGCCGGTTTTATTTGTAAAGAAAAACTTTCTTTGTCAAACAATATTTCAGTGTTTTCAATTTCAGCAATGACCGCCTCCGCATTTTTATTACTTTTTAAAATTTCAATTTTATTTGGATATAGTTTTATGATCGTTTCTGGCTCAAAGAAAAATCCCTTCCCAAAATTTAAATCTGCATTTTCATTTTTTATATAACTTTTGCCGGCTGCATTATAGCCTAAGTGCCCAAACAACCATGATGGATTTTGATCATGAAATTTCTGTAAAGCTTCTAAATCATTTTCACCATTAAAATTGTATGCCCTCACGCAACCCACACCCAATATGCATTCAAAGGAAGCATCTTCAAATGCATAATGGTTGTTATCCAACAAACAAAAAATGTTGAATCGGTTAGCCCAATTCAACATTTTCATTTTAAAATTTTCGAAAAAATTATCTTTTATAATCATCAAATTTAATAATCATCATCATTAAAACGCCCGCTTTTGCCGCCTCCCAAATCATCATCATCATCAAATAAATCGAATTCTTTAAAATCATCGTCTAATTTTAAATCATCATCTTCATCTTTATTTTTTTTGCCTGCTGCTTTTTTTATTTTTGATGCTGGTACGTCAAACTCATCAAAATCTTTGTCCCAATTTTCATCTTCTTCATTTTTTTCCCAATCATCAGCTACATCAACATCATCGTCCTCATCTTCGGAAGAAGATTTTTTTGCTTTACCTTTAATCGCTTTCTTAGGAGTTTTTTCATCAATTTCATCTTCTAAATCATCATCATCGTCAAGCTTATTTTCCTTAGAAGACATTGGTTTTATAGATGCTGTTTTCTCTCCTGTTTTGGGAGCAAGTGTTTTTTTGCCGATATCTTTTTTTACTGCCATTGTTTGAGTGGGTTATAAATGTAAATTTTCGACAGTAATTTTAAATAGCCAAATATTTTTGATAATATTTTTAATAAATTTTTAAATACTCACAAGTTGCTCTCTGCCAGGACCATTGCTGATATACTTTACAGATACTTTTAAAAAATCTTTTAGGTAATTTATATACGTTTTCATTTCAGCAGGCATGTTTTCAAAAGTTTTTACTTCTGTTATATTTGTATTCCATCCTTTGAAAGATTGGTAAGATGCTTCAATTGGCAGTTTATTCATTTGAAAGGGGATTCTACTGATTTCTGTCCCATTTATAGTATAGGAATTGCAAACTTTTAATTCTTCCAAGCCATCTAAAATGTCTGCCTTTGTCATTACAATTTGCGTAACGCCGTTTATCATGCATGCAAATTGAAGTGCCACAAGATCAATCCATCCACATCTTCTTGGTCTACCAGTTGTGCTGCCAAATTCGTTACCAGTATTGCGTAAAAAATCTCCTGTATCATCAAATAATTCTGTAGGAAAAGGTCCACTTCCTACTCTTGTGCAATAGGCTTTAGTAATACCAATAACTTCTTTTATTTTTTGAGGAGCAATTCCCAAACCAGAACATACACCGCCCGTTATTGTACTACTACTTGTAACAAAAGGAAAAGTTCCAAAATCTACATCCAGCATGCTTCCTTGCGCACCTTCTGCAAGCACTCTTTTACCTTCCGCTAGTTTTTCATTTATAAAATATTCTCCGTTTACAATGTTTAATTCTTTTAAAAATTCCAGTGCATCAAAAAATTCTTCTTCCCATGCTGAAATATCTTCCTGAAAATTAAAACTATCGAGCAGCCTTTGATGTTTAAGTCTAAGTTTGATATATTGCGAGGTGAAACTTTTATCTTTTAAATCACCAACTCTCAATCCATTTCTACCGGTTTTATCCATGTAAGCCGGTCCAATTCCTTTTAATGTACTTCCAATTTTATCTGTGCCTTTGCTTAACTCACTTGCTTTATCCAACGCTCGGTGAGTAGGTAAAATCAGATGAGTACGTTCGCTTATAAAAAGGTTTTTTTTATAGTCCACGCCAAATGCTGCCACAGATTCACATTCTCTTTTTAGGGTTACAGCATCTAGAACAACCCCATTACCAATCAAGTTTATTTTATCTGCATGAAAAATACCACTAGGTATTTGATGCAAAACAATTTTTTTATCATTCACATATAAAGTGTGCCCAGCATTTGGACCGCCTTGAAACCTGGCAATTACATCGTAATCTTTGGCAAAAAAATCTACTATTTTACCCTTTCCTTCATCTCCCCACTGTAATCCTAAAATAACATCAACCATAATAAACTTTATTTATTTGTGCAATTTATGGTGCACATTTTTAAAATTATGAGAGGCAAAATCAACATTCCTTCCGGTCGTAAAAGTAAAATGAAAAAAACAAAAAACTAAATATTATTTGTAATTAAATAATTTATTGGGCTATGTAGTAAGATTTTTTAGAAAAGATTACATAAAGATTTACAAAAAAAAAGACCGCCTTATTTAGAGACAGCCTTGCATTTATAAGTTAGATGAATACTATTTTCCTCCCCTCATTTTAGCTTCTATACTAAGAGTAGCATGCGGTACAGCACGCAATCTTGCTTTGTCTATCAATTTCCCGGTAATACGGCAAACACCATAAGTTTTATTTTGAATACGCATCAACGCTTTTTCCAGATGATCAACAAAAGTTATTTGACGGCTAGCCATTTGGCTTAATTGCTCTCTTTCCATGCTTAAGCTACCATCTTCCATTGTCATGTAACGACCATCTCCTTCATCTCCTCCCATATCATCTTTACGTGTAATAAGCCCCTGCAGGTATGCCAACTCTTTTTTTGCAGATCCTAATTTACGTTGAATCAATTCTTTAAATTCACCCAGATCTGCATCGCTGTACATAACAATTGGAGCTCCAGGATCAACAGGGGCTTTATCCAATACAGATTTTGTAAAATCAGGTTCGTATTTACGAGATGTTTTTGTATTTATTTTTGGTAAAACAACGGGCTTTTGCACAACGGGCTTCGTAGGTGCAGCCTTTTGCACTGTCTTAGCAACTTCTACTGATTTTAAAGGAACTTTAACCGCTTTCACAATTTCAACCTTTGCAGGAGCCTTTTTAACAGGCTGTGCTTTAGGTTCAATTTTTTTTGTCTCTATTTTTTTAGGCACTTGGTTTTCTTTTTTTTGCTGAGCTGCATGTTTAGCCGGGGCTTTAGCAATACTCTTATTAACTGATTTTGCAGCAACCTTTCTGGTATGTACTACATTCTTTGCCACTTTTACTACCGGTTTTGCAAATCCTTTCTTTACTAAAACTTTAGCTGCAGGTTTTGCAACAACTTTCTTATTAAGTGGTTTTGCAACTACCTTCTTTCCTCCTGGTTTTGCGACTATTTTTTTAGCAACTGGTTTAGCAGTAGCTTTTTTTGAAACGATTACCTTTTTTGCAGGTACTGATTTTTTAGCAGGAGCAGGTTTCGATTTTGCTACCGTAGCAGCAGAATTCTTAACAGGCTTTTTTACTATTTGCTTTATAGATGCTTTTTTGGTAGCCATAAATTATTTGCTATTTTTTTATAACATTTACTTTTAAGGTGGCATCATTAACTTCAATTTGTATGCCTTGTTGTAAATCAACAACAAACTCAAGTTTTTCTGCCAATATTTCCGCGCAAATATAGTCTTTAAATTTCATAAATGAATTGTGAACGATTTCATTTTCAGACACAAACACATCAACTCTATCTATTAGTTCAAATCCGTTGTCTTTCCTAATATTTTGAACCTTGTTTATAAACTCTCTTGCATATCCTTCCATCTGCAAGGATTCAGTTATTACAATATCTAAAGCTACGGTTAAAGAACCTTTACTTGCAATTTCAAATCCGGGTATTTCATCAGTTATTATTTCAATATCTTCATTATTTATCACTATATCTTGTTCATCCTTCGAAACATCTCCCTCAAAAAGTATATAATAACCATTTTGAATTTGTTCTATTGTGTCGTTGCTAAATTTCTCAATTTCACCTGCAGCCCATTTCATTTTAGTTCCTAATCTCTTACCAAGTGTCTTAAAGTTAGCTTTTGCTTTCTTTCTTATAAAATCATTATCAACTGCTAAAATCTCTATATCTTTTATGTTAGTTTCTGTTTTTACAATTCCGGCAATCAGTTTTATATCAGCTGCCATTTCATCGCTTTGGGCAGGTATAAATACTTTTTGCAATGGTTGTCTAACTTTTATGTTAACTTTTTTGCGCAAAGAGAGAATTAATGAGGATGCATCTTGAGCCAATTGCATTCTTTTTTCCAGTGCAACATGAATAACTGATTCGTCTTCTTTTGGGTAGAAATTATGGTGAACA
>JAYVVD010000195.1:0-3650 GCA_043787295.1 Ferruginibacter sp.
AGGAGATGTTCATTTTAAAGTTATAAGAGCAGAAACATTTATTAAACAAAACGGTAAATGGTATTTTGTATTGGGGCAGGGGACAAATTACATGACGCAAATAGAATTTGACGCATTTAGAAGATCGCATGCAAATATAAATTAACAGGGAGTGCATTTTTAACTCTTAGAAAAATGGTGCGTAATTACCATAAAATTTAGGCATAACAGTAAAAAGGGTGAAGCTTATTTTAACCTAAACCTTATTTATCTCTATGTAAAAATAACTCGCCTTACTTTACCCTTCCCTGTTCTTCTGCTGACGCTGCAGAACGGTCTCTTTTTTCTTTAATATTCTTACCAAAATTTTGGGTAAACGTTATTTTAAATGTGCGGTAGCTAAATCGATAATTACCATTTGAATAAATATTTTCTGCAGGAATATCGGTGCTAACAATAAAAGCATTGCTATTGAAAATATTTTCAACAGCAATCCTCAACTTACTTTTATTGTCTTTAAACTTTTTTTGAATGCCAAAATTCACCATCCCCGAAGATTTCATTACTGAAGCTCCAAATAATGCTTTACTGTTATAAAAGCCTGATAGCTCAACACTATAATTTTTTGGCAGTATAAAATTTTGAGAGCTGTTGAAACTATAATTTTTCTGTTCTATCGTAAACGGACCTTTTGAGTAATGAGCATTTATTTGTTGCCGGTTTCCCTGTAAATTATTTTGCATATTCCACCATTTACTAATTGTAATGGGGAGGCCAATACTAAGATTTAATGTTTTTGTATTGTCTAAATTTTGAGCTGAAAATACCTCTTTGTTGTTACTACTGTTTGTAGGTTGAAAATTAGCAATAGATCCATCTTCATTGGTATAAGAAACAGAGAAGGAAAAACGCTTGAATAGGTAATCAACCTTATAAATATTACTGAAGGCCGGTTGTAAAGCACTGTTGCCCGAAAAAAATGAATATGGATCAATAAAAATTACGAATGGTGCCATATCCTTAAACGTAGGTCTTGTTATGCGCCTGCTGTAAGAAATATTGAAGGAATTGTTGTCGTCAATTTTTCGGTTTACAAATACACTTGGAAAAAATTTGCCGTATTTTCTGTCTATGATATTTGGTTTTAATTCACTGCCAAGGTTAGATGTTGTGTACTCATATCGCAACCCAAATTTAATGCTTGTTTTAGCGGAAGCAGCAATATCAAAAGTGCTGTACAATGCAGCGATGTTTTCTTTGAGATGAAATTTTGAAGTAAGGTCTGGATCTTTTGTCCAATAGTTTTGTAGCTGGTTTTCAACTGCCACATCATTGGTAAATTTAGACAGTGCCAGTTTTGCACCGCTGTATACATTTATTTTTTTACCTAGTTTATTGCTGTAATCAATTTTTGATACAATAAAATTTAAGGGTGTATTTTTTGTGCTTCTTGTAAGTTGTTCTCCTAAAAATGTGCCGCTGCCATTGCTGTAATTATTTTTATAATCGTTAGGATTGTTGTCTTTGTAATACAGATAATCAAAGTCTGCAGTCAAAATTTCTCCTGCTTTAAATGTGTGTGAAAAATTTACATTGCCCATATAATGTTTCCATTCATTTAATTCATGGTTTACAATAGATACACCTGTATCAGCAATACTGTTTTTAAATATTGACAATGTGTTATTCGCCTCCATTATCCATTTTGTGTGGTAGCCACCAATTAAAAACCCAACAATTGTTTTGGGCGAAACCTGTATATCTATCCCAATGCGTACGTTTTGTTGACCGTCTTCCGGGCGCCGTCTTGTTACAGAATAATTTTCTAACAATAAACCGGGTAAAGAAGAACGATGCCAAAGATACCAATCCTGTGTTTGGTTGTTCCATGTAAAAGAGTAATCGCCAAATAGATTGATTTTTTTATTTCGATAATTAAAATTTACAGCACATGCTGGCGTGTAACCGTGCCCATATCCTGCAGTTAGGGAATACGACCCATTAAGCCCTTTGTTTGGATTTGAAACCAATATTATATTTATAAAACCTGCATTTCCCTCGGCATCAAAATTAGCAGGAGGTGTTGTAATTAATTCTATACGATCAATATTAGCTGCATTCATACCACCCAACATCTGCACAACTGCATCCATCGGCATTTGCGATAGCTTGCCATTAATCATAATTTTTACACCCTCTTTGCCGCTCATTGAAATGGCATTGCTTTGATGATTTACAGTAACACCCGGTGATTTTTCCAATACCTCCAATGCAGTGCCGCCTGCTGAAGTAATGCTGTTTTTTACATTAATCACCATGCGGTCTATCTTCTGTTCAAACATCGGTTTGCGTGCCTCAACGATTATGTTCTGTAAATCTTTTTCAGCCTTCAATATTTTAACATCGGCTATATGCACATCGCCATTGCTTGCATCAATTATTTTTGTATAACCTGTTTTAAAACCCGAATAACTTATACTCAATAAATATCTTCCCACCCCTACATTTTCAAAAATAAAATTTCCTAAAGCATTTGTAACAGTGCCCTTTACAAGCGAAGAATCAGCACATTTCAACAATAAAATATTTACACCACTAAAAGGTTTGTCTGCATTTTCTATTACGTTTCCAGAAACCTTCACTTGCGCCGATAAAGTGTGCATTGAAATGCATAGAATAAAAAAAGAAATAGAGCGGGTAATTTTTTTCATTTACAGTGAGTTTAAATAAATATAGCACTTATATATTATGTGTTTATATTTAAATTAAAATCAACCGCTAATCTAGAAGTAGACCTTCAATTTTATACATATTTTGAGCATACAATCATTATAATAAGATTGTACTTGCAATAATTATGGCAGACCTTATGAAATGCCGCAGGAGTAATTGTATTATTATTTTTGTGCAGTATCCGCCTTTATACACCACAACAATTCTTTGATAAAACCAGCTGCAATTTTATCTGTTGCTTCTTTGTTAATGGCATTTCCATTTTCATCATAATTATCCTGCACTTTAGCAACAGCAAACATCTCCGTGATGGTCCATGCTTTCATTTTCCAAAGGGTAAATTGTAATGAAGTAATTACCTGTGTGCCTGCAAATGCGCCTGCTGAAACAGTAGCGATTCCTACAGGCTTATGGCGCCATTCAGGTAACAAAAGGTCAATTACATTTTTTAAACTTGCAGGGTAACCACCATTATATTCCGGTGTTACAATAATAATCCCATCACTGTTCTTTATCTTTTGTGCAAATTTTAATGTTTGAGGTAAGAGCGAGGTTTGAAATTGTAAACGCTCCTCAAAAATGGGAAAATTATATTCCATCAGATCAATGATCTCCACTTCCGCAAGGTTATTTTCTTTTAGGTATTTTTCAAAATACAAAGCTACTCTGTGGTTATTACGTCCTGTTCTTACACTTGCAGAAATGATAGAAATGCGTAGCATAATAATATTATTTAAAAGAAATCTACACCTATAAAATCATAAGTGATGATTTTTACAATTTAATCTTAAACCCACCATTAAAAATAAAACCCTCAGTGGGCGTATAAACATCTTGAAACAGTGGATTTTGTATGCTGCCCGTGTACAAACTTCCCCAGCGAGATTGGCGTGTGTCTGTAAAGTTTTCAAGGTTTAAGAAAACACTAAAGTGCCTAA
>JAYVVD010000196.1:0-11880 GCA_043787295.1 Ferruginibacter sp.
CAAAGCGCTGTACCCAGCCAGGGAGAAGCAAACCAACAGACTGCAAAATATAATATTGCTTACAGCAGGTTTCAAAAAGAAGATTATAAAACTGCCTCAAAATATTTTGAGCAGGTTGTAAAAAATGTTGCAGCATCATCAACCCCTGTTGAGCATGATGCATTTTTGCGTAATGCAGACGCCTATTATATGCAGCGGAATTTAGCACAGGCAAATTCTATGTATGATGCTGCTATTGCGGCAGCTTCGCCACAAAGCGATTATGCCATGTACCAAAAAGCAATGATAGCGGGAATTAAAAACAGTACAGAAAAAATCTCTATTCTAAATAGTGTGAACAAACAATATCCCAAGAGCAATTTAAAACAGGATATAAATATGGAAATTGCGCTGACCTATATTGCTGATGAAAAATTTAATGAGGCTCTCCCTTATCTCAATGCAGTTTTAGCATCAAACGACGGTGGTTTAAAACCAAGAGCGTTGCTAAAACTAGGCCTTGCTTATTACAACAGTAGCAACAATGGCGAAGCATTAAAAAATTATTCGCAGCTGATAAAAACCTACCCTCATTCTGCAGAGGCCGATGAAGCCGCGGATATAGTTAAAGGTATTTTTGTAGAAGAAGGTAAACCGGAAGAATATGTAAGATTGATGAATGAAAACGGCAAAAATGTTTCCATGCTAGAGGCAGATTCTCTCACTTATTCAGCAGCTTCTTCAAAATATAATACAGGTGACTGTACTGCTGCCATTATAGGATTCAATAATTATATTTCTAAATATAATGCAGGTGCTTTTTTAATAGATGCATATTTTCAGCGCAGTGAATGCTACCAGAAAAATAACGATTTTTCAAATGCAATAACCGGTTATTCTTATGTAAATGCAAAAGGCAATAGTAAATATTTTGAAAAGGCAACTTTGGAAGCTGCACGTATATCTTATTTTGAATTGAAGAATTATGCGGATGCAAAAAAATATTTTGAGTCATTAAATACCAATGCAGTAAACCAAGATAATAAACTTGAAGCTTTGAGAGGGTTGGTTCGCAGTTTTTACCAGCTAAAAGATTACACAGAAGCCTTCGTAGCCTCCAAGGAATTGTTAACGAAAAAAGGATTGAGTACAGATGATAAATCCATAGGAAATCTGGTGTTAGGTAAATCAGCCCAAATTGCCGGCGATTGCATTGCTGCAGTTGTTGCGTTTAAAGCTGTTGCGGCTATAAATAAAGCTGCATGGGGTGCTGAAGCGAGATATGAAATTGCCAACTGCCTTTTCTCCCAAAATAATTTTGCGGCCGCTGAAAAAGCTGCACTTGCTACCATAAAAGAAACAGGTTATGATGAATGGGTAACGAAATCTTATATTTTATTGGGCGATATTTTTATGCAGCAAAAAGATTATTTTAATGCAAAAGCTACCTACGAAAGCATTGCGAAAAATGCATCTATAGGAGTTTTAAAAACAGAGGCACAAACAAAATTAGACAAGGCCATTGCAGAAGAAAAATTACAATCTAAAATTAATAACTAGTATGTTTTTAAATAAAATTAAAGGTAATCCTAAAAGGATAATGCTGTTAATATTTTATAGCTGTAATATTCTTTACAGTTATGCCCAGCAACCAAAAAAAACACAATCAATAGATATTAATTCTTCTTACAAACCTGTTTTGAAAAATGCGGTCAAAATTAATTTTACTGGTTCGCAATTACCGGCAGACACATCAACCCCCAAACTTGTTTATAAAATTCCCTCGCAAAATTTATTTTATGCATACAGTCCTCTTTCTCTTAAACCGCTCGCCCTTGACCAGGATACAAATTTATACTTGGGCAACAGGAAGTTTTTAAAAATTGGTTACGGTAATTTCTCCACCCCTTATCTAAGAGGTGGCATCAGTATTGGTGATGGGAAGAAGAGTTTGCTAAACTTAACAGGAAACTACATCAGCTCAAAAGGGAATGTTGTAAATCAAGATTACAGTCAGTTAAATTTGAAAGCTGCAGGCAGTTATTTTTTCGATAAAAGTGAGTTGTATGGCGGATTAGAGGTGAATGCAAACACCTATCATTTATATGGATATGATCATAAAGTTTTTAATTTTAAGAAGGATTCTATCCAGCAGCAATTTCAGAATGTTACTATTAGTGCGGGTTTTAAAAATACAAAACCTAATAATGCTGGAATAAATTACAATCCCAATATAGAGTTGAATTTGTTTGCCAATAAGGATAAAGTAAATGAAACCGATGCAATTATCACTTTGCCTTTTGATAAAAATTTAACGGAGAATTTTACAGCCAAAGTTGTACTTACAGCTGACTTAACCGATTATTCAACCCGTAATCTGCTCCCAAATAATATTAAATTTTCCAACAACATTGTACAGATAACACCTTCGCTTAATTACCATAATGATATTTTTAAAATTAATGCTGGTATTAGTCCTGCATGGAACAATAAAAAATATGAATTAATGCCGGATATTTATGCGGAAGTACAAGTGCCGGATAAAAGTTTTGCGCTTCAGGCTGGTTGGGTAGGGCGTTTGATAAAGAATAGTTTTAAAAATCTCACTCAAATAAATCCCTATTTGGCGCCGGTCTTCAATCAATTAAATACAAAAGAAACAGAATATTATGGTGGTCTTAAAGCAAGTGTTGCAAAGCATTTTAATGTAAGCGCTAAAGCAGGTTTGGTGAGGTATAAAAATTTACCATTTTTTATAAATGATACCGCTACCGATAATAAATCTTTTAAAATAAGCAACGAGACAAGCGTAAATAATTTTAGAATTCATGGTGATCTTGGTTATATTAATCAGGATAAATTTTCGCTTACAGCAGGGATAACTTTTAATGGATATACTTCTTTTACAAGTAATGATAGAGCCTGGCATACCATGCCTGTTGAAATTAAAAGCTCATTGAGATGGTGGGCTTTTAAAACTGTGCTTATAAAATCTGATTTGTATATTTTTGAGGGTAGCAATTACCTTGCAAAAGGTAACGAAGCCATATCGATGAAGGGTGGTACCGACTTAAGTGCTGGTGTAGAAGTAAAAATAAATAAAAACTTTTCTGTTTGGGCGGATGCAAATAATATTTTAAATAGTAAATATGAGCGCTGGCATAATTATGAAGTATACGGAGCTAATTTTATGGGAGGAATTTTATTGAGTTTTTAATAAGTAAGTTTTATTATTGCATTATGCAAAAGCTCTTAGCTAATTATCTTTTTCAATATAAAAATTGCGCTCTGCCACAGGTTGGTACATTGTATATAAAGAATGAGCCGGCCGTTTCAGTATTGGGAGTACAAAAAATTCATGCTCCTGTAAGTGTTATCTCTTTTACAAGCGATATCACAGATAGTAAAAATCTTACAGAATACATTGCTGTAAATAAAACCATAAGTTTCGATGAAGCCGAATATCAGTTAAAAAATATTTCAAACGAAATTTTAAATTTAAAACAAGCAGAAGAATTTTTGATTGACAGGGTAGGGTTTTTTTCAAAATCACAAAATGATAAACTTTTATTCAAAGAAAACATAAAGCCGGAAATTTTCGCAGTTCCTGTTTACGCAGAAAGAGTTATTCATCCTGACGATTCGCATGCAATTTTAGTTGGTGATAAAGAAACTGATAGGAATTCCATGACAGAATTTTTTACTGACACGGTTCCTGCTAAGAAAAATAATTGGTGGTTATGGGCTGCTGTCATTTTTGTTCTTTCAGTGGTGCTAATCTTAATTTATTTAAATATTGAAAACCACAATAGTTATTTTGGTATTTCCCACAAATATGAATTGAACGAAGCCACCAATCAGTATAAATAAATACCTTAAAGCACATTTGGAATTTCTGAAATTATTTTAATGATTACTTATACATGTTGCCCTGTCTGCAAAAACAATCAAATAGAAGAAATTTTTTCGGCAAAAGATTATACAGTTTCCGGTGAATCATTTAGCATCGTAAAATGCAAAAGCTGTGCAGTATTATTTACCCAAAATGTAGCTGAACAAAACGAGATAGGCAGGTATTATGCTTCTGAAAATTATATCTCTCACAGCGATACGCAGGTTGGGTTAGTAAATCAACTTTACCATTCTATCAGAAAAAAAACTTTACAAAACAAGAAGAACTTAATTAAAAATGAAACAGGAAAATCTCATGGAAATCTACTTGATATAGGCTGTGGCACTGGTGCTTTTTTAAATATAATTAAAACCAATGGTTGGACAACAACAGGTTTAGAGCCTGATGAAACAGCCAGAGCTAAAGCCAAAACTCTTTATGGAATTGAGGCACAGCCGTCTCATAATATTTTTAATTTGCCAAACAAAAGTTATGATGCAATAACAATGTGGCATGTATTGGAACATGTGCATCAGTTGCACGAATATTTAGAGCAGCTAAAAAATAAGCTGACAAAAAGAGGAAAAATCTTTATAGCAGTTCCAAATTATACAAGTTACGATGCGCAACATTATGGCCAGTTTTGGGCAGCTTACGATGTTCCAAGGCATTTGTATCATTTCTCTCCGGCAAGCATGAAAAATTTAGTAGAGCAACATGGCTTAAGCATTAAAAAAATTAAACCAATGTGGTTTGACAGTTTTTATGTAAGCATACTCAGTGAAAAATATAAAAACGGGAAAGGAAATTTAATAAGTGCTTTCTTTGTAGGATTGGTTTCAAATTTTAAAGCCATATTCAACTCAAAAAAAAGCAGTTCGTTAATTTACATTATTGAAAAATCTTAATTCAGTTTTACTTCATAAATCTTCGGCCATCTTTTTCCAGTTATAAAAAATGATTTGCTTGTGCTGTCATACGCAATGCCGTTAAAATACTCCGTTCTGTTAGGAATACTATCTGTACCTGGTAAAGAATTAAAATTCATTTTACCTAAGATAGCTCCCGTTTGTGGGTTTATTTTAAATATATCTTTCGTCGTGTACCTGTTTCCCCACACAAATCCATCTACATATTCAAGTTCATTCACACTATCTACAGGACCATTATTATCATGAATGTGTACAATGTTTTTAATTTTAAAATTAGTAGGATCTACAAAATACAAATCTGTACCGCCTGTAGTTATAATTAAATCCGTACCGTTATTGGTCATTCCCCATCCATCATAAGGCCAGGTAAATTTTTGAATAACCTTTGTAATATCTTTTACATCGTAAACAAAAACATCGTGTGTTTGCCATGTTAACTGATAAATTTTGCCATTTAAAATTGAAATACCCTCGCCAAAAATGCTGTCAGTACCCATCTTATGTGTCCTTTCAATTTTGCCTGTTTTTAAATCTCCCATTTGTAAAAACGAATTTTTAAAATCACCACCACTTTCATAAAGTTTACCATTATAAATTTCTAACCCTTCTGTGTAACTGGCAGTGTCGTGCGGATACTGTGCAATAATATTGTACGAAATTGTTTTTACATTGTTTGTATTAACAGGCATTATGCTCGGGTCTTCGGTTTCTTTCTCATCATTGCAGGCAACAAAAACAATTGTAATTGTAAGCAATGTTATTAATTTTTTCATGTTGTTTTTATTAGATGCGCAAAAATAAGCAACAGCATTTGTAAGTACGTTTATTCAAGGTATAATTAATTTCTAAAATTTTACAACAGCTTTGCATTAAATTTATTTTTATGAATAATTTAAAATGTACAGTTCTGAATTTTATGATATAAAAATTAATATCAAAAAATTATTCATAGGATTTTAACTCTTTTTATATTCAACACCTCGCTCTTTTAAATAATCCATCACAAAGCTAAAACATGTTTCATCATCCCCTACAAGCTCGGGCGGGAATACACCTTTCTTTACAAACTTTTTGTTGATAATTAAATTAGCGAAAGCATTACATGCATAACCCGTTGTGCGGCTCATAGATGCTGTTTGAGTGGCAGTATCAAATTCATCATACAATAAATATTCAACTTTTTTTGGTATCCCATCTGCTGTCCCTTTTATAACTATTTTCATAATTGTAAATTCTTCATCTCCGGGTTCAGCTTTCCATTGGTTAAATAATATAGAAGATGTAACATCAATCGGACGAACTTTTTTTCCTTTCACATTTATTTCCTCCGTATTAAAAAAACCTGCTTGCATCAATGCTTGTATCAGCGAAATATGTCCCGGATAACGAAGTGTTTTTTCTTTCATATCAGGTATATGTTTCATCGTAACTAAAATGCTGCGCAACCCATCAGTATTGAAGGATTCCAGGGTTCCTACATGTTCAAAATTTATCAACTCCGCATCGCTCAATGCAGGTTTGGTAACCACAAAACCATTTTCTACATACCGTGCAGGTCTTGTGTATTCTTCAATAACATCGATGGGAGAAAATGGGGCTTTGTATTCAAAAGGTTTCACTCTTTTTTTTGGAAGCCCACCAACCATACATTCAAAACTGTCAATTTTCATTAATGAATTATGATAGCCTAAAATTAAATTACTCATGCCCGGTGCAACGCCACAATCAACAATTGCGGTTACATTTTTTTGTATAGCCAGTTCATTCAAACCCAATGCATCTTCCGGAAAAAAAGAAATATCTGCAACACTCTTTTTACAATTTATAATAGCTTCCAAAGTTTTATAACCCATAAAACCCGGTACAGCATTTACTATCAGGTCAAATTCTTTTAACAGTTCGCCAAAACTTTTATGCATATTAAGGTCAGCTATAACGCATAATACGTCTGTCTTTTTTTTTAAAATATTCAAATTATTTTCATCTCTGTCAAAAGATGTTACATCAAAACTTTTCGATAAATCTGTTGCAATCGTACGCCCAACCATTCCAGCACCTAATACGCCTATCTTCATATGTTAGTTTTAAAAAGTAAATTAAGTGGTTATAAATCAAAAATAAAAACTAATTTTTAATTCTTATTTGGGGCTTTTACCAGTGTAATTATAATCAACAATGGTTCGGTCTTCCTCGCTGTTCTGTACATATATATTTGCATATTCGCCGTTGGCGCATGCAAACATATTTGCACACCGCTTAGTCCACCACAGCCCTTCGCCATTTTATCTTTTATCAACTTTTATAGGAGCGTAAAAGCCACTTCAAAATTTTTCAAGCGTACATATTTGTTAGGAAAAAACATGATAGTATATTTAAAAATCTATAGTTTTTGCCCAACCGCTGACGGGGTGTAAAGCCGCCGTAAGAGTTTACGAATAAATCAATTTTTTTAACCCATTCTTAGCAAGTTTGTGGTTTACTTTGTAATCTTATTAAAAATCATTTATGAGAACAATTATTCTACTTTTATTTATAGCAATTACAAACCAAAATTTGCAGGCGCAGGGTATATTCGATAAGATAAAGAAAGCTGCTACTGTTGATGGGAATAAAAGTATTTTAAATAGAAACAAAGAGAAAAGTTCTGGTGTCGGGCTTAGCAATGCAGATATTGTGAGTGGTTTAAAAGAAGCGCTTCGTGTTGCTACTGACAGTACAACAAAAAGCTTAAGTTCCGCAGGTGGATATTTAAAAAATGATGCTATTAAAATAGTAATGCCGGCAGAAGCTTTAAAGGCAGAAAAAACGCTAAGAAGCATTGGTGCAGGCGCTTTGGTAGATAAGGCAATTCTATCAATGAATTCCGCGGCAGAAAATGCAGCAGGACAAGTTGGAGAAATCTTTCTAACTTCTATCAAGCAGATGACGGTAACTGATGGTATAAATATTCTTCGTGGCGGTGATCATGCAGCAACAGATTTTCTAAAAAAAACTACTACTGAGACATTAATGGAAAGAATGAAACCCGTTATTGATAATTCATTGAAACAGGTAAATGCAGATAAATACTGGAAAGATGTTTTTAGTAAATACAATATGTTTTCTCAGCAAAAAGTAGAAACAGATTTGTCAAATTATGTTACTTCAAAAGCATTGGAAGGTATGTTTTATAATATCAGTTTACAGGAGACCAACATTCGCAAAGATCCCGCAGCACAGGTAACAGATATTTTAAAGAAAGTTTTCGCAAAATAAATCTTCAAAAAAGTAAAAGTTATTAAACGTAAAGAGCCTTCATTTTTTGAAGGCACTTTACGTTGTCTTAAATCTTTTGTCTTAAATCTTTTGTCTTAAATCTAATATCTTAAATCTAATATCTTCAATCTAATATCTAAAATCTGCTTTTATTAGACATCTGTTGCTTCACCGTAAGCTACAGCCACAGCTTCTTTCAAGCCTTCACTCATTGTAGGATGCGGATGTACAGCATTCAATAATTCATGTGCAGTAGTTTCTAGTTTTCTTGCTACAACTGCTTCTGCAATCATTTCTGTAACACTTGCACCAATCATATGACAACCTAAAAATTCGCCATACTTTGCATCAAAAATAACTTTTACAAAACCTTCCGTTGCGCCACCTGCAGTTGCTTTCCCACTTGCAACAAATGGAAATTTACCTACTTTAATTTCATACCCTGCTTCTTTTGCAGCCTTTTCTGTGTAACCCACTGATGCAATTTCCGGTGTGCAGTAAGTACAGCCGGGAATATTGTTGTAATCCATTGGCGTTACTTTATGCCCGCATAAATGTTCTGCTGCGTTTATACCTTCTTTACCTGCAACATGCGCCAAAGCCTGACCTGGTGTGCAATCGCCAATAGCGTATAAACCTTTTATGTTTGTTTGTCCAAAAGCATCTACAGTTATTTTTCCTTTGTCTGTTTTTACCCCCAATTCTTCTAAACCTATATTTTCTATATTGGCAATAATACCAACTGCACTTAATAAAATGTCTGCTTCAAGAACTACATCTCCCGTGGCAGTTTTTACTGTTGCTTTCACTCCTTCACCGCTGGTATCAACTTTCAACACTTCGCTGTTAGTCATGATGATAATACCTTGCTTCTTAAATTGTTTTTCCAGTTCTTTGCTGATATCTTCATCTTCTACAGGAACTATTCTTGGCATAAACTCAACAATAGTAACTTTTGTATTCATGCTGTTGTAGAAGTATGCAAACTCAGAACCTATGGCACCGCTACCACAAACAATAATACTTTTTGGTTGTGTAGGCAACACCATTGCTTTTCTGTATTCAACAATTTTTTCGCCGTCAATTGGTAAAGCAGGTAATTCTCTTGCTCTTGCACCAGTTGCAATTATTATGTTGGTTGCTTCATGCGTTTGTTTTGTTCCATCTGCAGCAGTAACTTCCAATTTATTAGCAGCAACTAATTTTCCTGTTCCCATTATCACATCAATCTTATTTTTCTTCATAAGAAATGCTATTCCTTTACTCATTTTATCAGCAACGCCACGACTACGTTTAATCACTGCATCAAATTCTGCCATTGGGTTTTCTACCTTAATACCATAATCTGCTGCATGTTTTGCATATTCAAATATTTGTGCACTTTTAAGCAATGCTTTTGTAGGAATACAACCCCAATTTAAACAAATTCCACCGAGGCTTTCACGCTCAACAATAGCTACTTTTTTGCCAAGTTGGCTTGCACGAATAGCCGCAGGATAGCCACCAGGGCCACTGCCTAAAACAATTACATCATATGCCATAAAAATAAGTTTGATTCTGTTTTAAATAATTGCCGCAAAGGTAAAGTTATAAAGGATAATTACATGCGGCGTAATTGAATAATTTGAACTTTTATATTATAATCAGCTATTCATAACCGAACCTGCGTTGATATCTAATGTTTGCCCGGTAATAGATGTTTGGTTTACAAGATAATTTACAAGTGCTGCGATTTCTTCAGGTTCACTCATTTTTTTAAGAGGTACACTTTGCATAGCCATTTCAAAAAAATCGTTTTTAGAAATGCCAATCCCATCTGCGATGCCCTGCAAACCACTTTGTGCCATATCTGTATTAACCCAACCTGGGCAAATAGCATTTACCAGAATATTTTCAGGTGCAAATTCCACAGCCCAGCTGCGCATGAGTCCAAGCAATCCTGCTTTTGATGCGCAGTAAGCAGAATAATTTGCTACCCCCAATCTTGCCAATACCGAAGAAATAATTATAATTTGTTGGTAATTATTTTTACTGCGTTTTAAGGCAGGCAAAAAATATTGTACAGTTAGATAAGTTCCTGTTAAGTTAGTATCAATTATTTCGTTCCAACGGTCATTTTTTCCAAAATTATTTTCACCACCTATTCCAGCATTTGCAATAATTCCATCCAAAATTAAATCTTCGTATTCCTTCAATAAATTTTCAATGGCAGTTTCATCTTTAATATCAGCCAATAAAATATGGTGGTTATTTTTTGGTAGAAGTGCCCATGTTTCTTTTAAATGGTTTTCATTTCTGCCTAATAAAAAACAGGTATGACCGTTTGTAGCAAGTAAAATAGATATTGCCCTACCAATGCCGCTCCCTGCTCCGGTTATTAAATAATTCATAAGATAAATTTTAAATTCAATGCATTAAGAGTATTAAAAATCAAGTAGGTTTTTCTTCTTCTTTTTTTAAAATTTCGTCTCTGGCTTTTAGTGTATGAATACTCACGTTCAATTCAAAACCTATTAAAAGTGCTAACGAATTTAGATAGATTAGGGCCATCAGCATCATTATCGTACCGATAGAACCGTATAGGGCATTATAACGTGCAAAATTTGTAACGAACAGAGAAAAAGCCAATGTGGCAATTAAGCTTAAAGTAGTAGCCAGTATGGTACCGGCAGAAGAAAATTTCCACCTTTTTTGTACAGCAGGGGCATATTTAAAAATAAATCCGATCGTTAAATAAACCAACATTATTATTAATATCCAACGTGAATATGTAATGATTGATCTTAGCGTATCACTCTGTACCACTAGTTTAAGCAAAGCCCCCTGCATTATCAAAAGTATAAAATAAGCGAATAATAAACCAAAAATTACAATTGTCAGTCGAAGTGCGATGCCTCTATTTTGTAATCTTTTTCTTTTTTCGAACCCTTCATAATTTTTATTAAAAGAACGCATTATTCCCATCATACCATTAGATGAAAAAAATAGGGTGAGTAGTAAACCAAAAGAAAGCAATCCAATTTTATTTCCATCTATAAATGTATCTGTAAAAGCAATAACTTGTTTGTTGTATACTTGTGATGGAATTATATCGAGTATTAAACTGTGTAACTGGTATTTAATACTTCGCTTAGAAATGAAAGGAAGGTTTGGAATTAAGGTAAATAAAAATAGCAGAGATGGCGGTAAAGCCATAATAAAATTATAAGCAATGGCAGAAGCCCGTTCTGCTAATCCTTGTTGCTTAATTTGCCTTCTAAAAAACTGCAGTACATTATAAACCGGCAACCCCTGAAATCCAGGTAAATGCCATTTTTTACTTTTAGATAAAAGAAAGGTTATTGGAGAATATGATAATATTGTACGTTGTATTTTGGTCAAGAAAAGCAGTTTCTTTTAATTATCTGGTATGTTTTAAAAATATTGTGTGTTTAATTATTGTGAATTGTTTTGTTTACTCGTTATCAAACTATCCAATGCTTTTTGATAGGCTTTTGCAAAAATTAAATGTTGTGTGTAGGTAGATGCAAAATTTGAATAGCCTTTAAAATCGGGTTTTGCTACAAAAAATATATAGTTTGTTTCTGGTGAATCTAAAACAGCTTCAATTGTTTTTGTTGATGGAGTGCAAATCGGGCCGGGTGGTAATCCGATATTTCTGTATGTATTATATGGAGATTCATATTGTAAATGTCCTCTCAATATTCTTTTTAAACCAAAATTCCTCATGGCATATTTTACGGTAGGGTCAGCCTCCAGTTTTTGGCCTGTCGCAATGCGGTTTCTGTAAACACTTGCTATTAAAAATTTGTCTTCATCTTT
>JAYVVD010000197.1:0-3199 GCA_043787295.1 Ferruginibacter sp.
GGATGGTATAAAATTATTGTAACAGGAAAAGATAAATATGGCGAAGAAGTAAAGGCAGAAAAATTTATATTATTAAATGGCTCTAATGACCAGGCAACAGAAACAGCAACTCCTATATTAGTCAACGTACAAAAACAAACTGCAGAGCCTGGTGAAAAAATTACTTATAATATCACCACAGGATTTGATAAAATATGGCTCATACAAAACATTGTAAGGCCAAATGATAATTATAAAATTACTTATCCCACTGTAAGCAAAGGCGAAAACTTTTCAAATACAATTGATGTAACCGAAGCAGACCGGGGCGGCATAAACATGAATTATGTCTTTGTACAGCACAACCGCATTTATACAGGTGCACAAAACTTTGCGGTGCCTTGGAACAACAAAGAATTAAAAATTGCCTACGAAACATTTAGAGATAAACTCGAGCCAGGCAGCACAGAAAAATGGAAAATAAAAATTACAGGAAATAAAACAGAAAAAGTAACAGCAGAAACGCTGATAAGCATGTACGATGCATCGCTTGACCAGTTTAAACCCCACTCATGGAGTTCTTTAAAAAGTTTGTGGCCATTAAACAATAGTTATTTTAATTGGAATGGAAATACGTTTAATGATATAGAAAGTAATGATGAAGACCGAATAAAAGAAAATACCATAAAACAGGAGGAAAAGAATTATGATGGGCTTGTTGAAAATGGATGGAATGAAGTTGAGTATTTTTTAAGAGGCAGAGTAAGCGGAGTAATGATGAGCGCAAATTCCAAAATGCTTGATGTACCTATCTATAATAAAAATGGAGATTTACATAAGAGAAAACAACCATTACCTCCTGAAATTAAACAAATACAATTCACTCCACCTAAAGTGATAAAAGATGAGGAAGTAGGTTTTGGAAATGAAAAAATATCTGATTCAACGAAATACAGAATGGACGAAAAAAATGGAATTAATAATAACCCAATCCAGCTCCGTAAAAACTTCAATGAAACTGCTTTCTTCTTTCCCGATTTAAAAACAGATGCAGATGGTAATATATCATTTTCATTTACCATGCCCGAAGCATTGACTCAGTGGAAACTTCAGGTAATGGCGCATACAAAAGAACTCGCATGTGCAGTAAGCAGCAAAACTACCGTTACACAAAAGCGATTAATGGTTCAGCCCAATGCACCACGCTTTTTACGTGAGGGTGATCGTATGGAATTTTCTGCAAAAATTGTAAACCTTACAGCCAATGAAATTACCGGCACTTCGCAATTGGAATTACTGGATGCTGCTACTAATAAACTGGTAGATGGTTGGTTTAAAAATGTTTTTCCGCAGCAATATTTTACCGTTCCTGCAGGGCAAAGTGTAGCAGTAAAATTTCCGATGGATGTGCCTTTCAACTTTAATTCTGCTATGATCTACAGAATAAAAGCAATTGCAAAAGACGGAAGTTTTTCTGACGGAGAAGAAGCAGCTATTCCGGTTCTTACCAACCGCATGTTGGTTACAGAATCTTTGCCATTGAACATGCGCAATACAAGTTCAAAAACTTTTAAGTTTGACAAGCTGTTAAATAGTGGCAGCAGCGCAAGCCTCAGCAATCATGCACTCACAGTAGAGTACACCAGTAATCCTGCCTGGTATGCAGTGCAGGCTTTGCCTTATTTAATGGAATATCCTTACGAATGTGCAGAACAGACTTTCAGTAAATATTATGCAAATACACTTGCATCTTTTATCAGTAATTCATCACCCAAAATAAAAGCCGTTTTTGAAAAATGGAAGATCACGGATACTGCCGCATTAATGAGTAACCTTCAAAAAAATGAAGAATTAAAATCTGTCTTGCTGCAAGAAACGCCATGGGTTTTAGATGCACAAAATGAATCACAGCAAAAGAAAAATATTGCTTTGTTGTTTGATATGATTCGCCTTGCGGCAGAAAGAAATAAAACATTGGCAAAGCTGAAAGAAATGCAAAGCAGCAACGGAGGCTTTACCTGGTTTAAAGGTGGCAGAGATGATCGCTACATGACGCAATATATTCTTACAGGTATTGGACATCTGAGAAAACTAAAGGCAGTGCAGGGCGATGATTATGCAGCATTGAAGCCTATTGTAGATAAAGCATTGCCTTATTTGGATGCAAGGCTTACAGAAGAGTACGATAATTTAAAAAAGTACAAGGCAAAATTATCCGATAATAATTTGAGTTATACTGCCATTCAATATTTGTACATGCGTAGTTTTTTTGCCGAAACAAATATCAATTCATCTGCAAAAACTGCTGTGGATTATTATAAAGGGCAGGCACAAAAATACTGGCTAAGTCAAAGTAAATATATGCAGGCCATGGTAGCCTTGGTGTTGAACAGAAACAATGACAGCAAAACTGCAAAAGCAATTATTGAGTCGCTAAAACAAAACAGCATTAGCAGCGAAGAGATGGGAATGTATTGGAAAGATTTTACAAAAGGTGGTTATTATTGGTACCAGTCACCAATAGAAAGCCAGGCATTAATGATAGAAGCATTCACAGATATTGATAAAAATGTTGCCACTATTAATGACCTTAAAACATGGTTGCTAAAACAAAAGCAAACGCAAAACTGGGGCAATACAAAAGCTACTGCTGAAGCATGTTTTGCACTATTGTTACAAGGCAGTGATTGGTTGAGCGAAGAAAAATTGGTGACGATCAATCTTGGCAGTACAATCATAAAAAATACCGATGATAAAACTGAAGCAGGTACAGGCTATTTCAAAAAGCGTATAGAAGGCGAAAAACTAAACCCTGAAATGGGAAATATTGCTGTCCAAATAAAATCTGTCAATAATCAACCAATCAACCAATCTACGACTTGGGGTGCAGCATACTGGCAGTACTTTGAAGACCTCGACAAAATAACACAAGCGGAAACGCCGCTTAAACTGGTGAAGAAATTATTTATAGAAAAAAATACAGACAAAGGCCCGGTATTGCTGGCAATAAAAGATGGCGATGAAATAAAAGTAGGAGATAAAATAAAAGTGCGCATAGAACTTCGTGCAGACAGAGACATGGAATATGTACACATGAAAGATATGCGTGCAGCCTGTATGGAACCCACAAACGTTATCAGCCAGTATAAATACCAGGGTGGGCTTGGCTATTACGAAACCACAAAAGATGCAAGCACGAATTTCTTTTTTGGTTGGTTAC
>JAYVVD010000198.1:0-5570 GCA_043787295.1 Ferruginibacter sp.
CAATTGCAATACCGCAAAATTGATATGCAGGAAAAAACAAGACAGGCAAATAAAAGTTTTTTTCTAAACCAATACAGGCAGCAAACAATGCAATATATGCAACAGCTGAATGCTGCAGATGCTATCATAAAAAATATAAACGCCCAGCTAAAATATACCCAAACGCTTATTGAAGTAAATGAAAAATTATTAGCATCGGGGGAGATAAAAATTACAGATTTTGTGCTTGCCTTAAATAATTATATCACCGCAAAAAACCTCATAACACAAAATAAAATAAACAAATTTCAATTAATTAATCAACTAAATTACCGCATTAAATAATATTATGCGAAAGCTATTTATTTTATTGCTTGTTGTATTTTTTACTGCCTGCAAAGGGAGCAAAAAAGCGACTGAAGAAATCGCAGAGCCAAGAACACCTGTAACTGTTGCAACAATAAGCAATGTGCAACTGGCGGAGTATTTAGAATTAAATGCCACTTCTACCTTTTTACAAAAATGGATTGTACGCTCAAATGCAACAGGCTATCTGCAGACAGCCAATGCAACCTTAAATAAATTTGTGAGTAGCAAACAAATTTTATTTACTGTGAAAACAAAAGAGGCACAAAGTATTGGCAATTCTATAAATATTTTAGATAAATCTTTTAAGTTTTCAGGCATAAATAATATTGCTGCAAATGTCAGTGGATTTATATCGCAGGTAGATCATCAGAGTGGTGACTATGTACTGGATGGTGACCCCCTCGCAGTTATAACAGATACCAAAAGTTTTGTTTTTTTGATGGATATGCCTTACGAATTAAAGCCCTACGTTATCAATAAAAAACAATTGCAAATGATGTTGCCCGATGGTGAGTTGCTAATGGTCTCGGTTGCCGGCTCTCAGCCTTCTATGGATCCCTCATCACAAACGCAGCGTATCATTTTAAAAGTAAACAGCAGACAGACTTTGCCCGAAAATCTTACAGCAAAAGTTCGCATTGTAAAATCATTTTCTGCAAGTGGAAATTCGTTGCCAAAAGCCGCCGTTCTCACTAATGAAACCCAAACAGAATTTTGGATCATGAAAATGCTGAACGATTCTGTAGCTGCAAAAGTGCCCGTAAAAAAAGGGATAGAAACACAGGAACGTATCGAAATTCTCTCACCTCTCTTATACCCTACAGATAAAGTTTTAATTACAGGTAATTATGGATTAAACGATACAGCAAAAGTTCAAATTGTTAAAGAATAACTGATGCAAAGATTCTTTATCTCTTATAAAAATCCCCTATTGGTTTTACTGTTATTAATAATAGCAGGCGGTTTTTTTACGTACAGCAAAATGCAGTCATCTCTTTTTCCTGAGATCACTTTTCCTAAAATAAAAATTATTGCTGAGGGTGGTTTACAGCCGGTAGATAAAATGATGGTGACTGTTACCAGGCCTTTAGAAAACGCCGTAAAGCAAATTCCTGATCTTACAATGATACGCAGCACAACAAGCCGCGGGAGTTGCGAAATTTCTGCATTTATCGATTGGAATGCTAATGTAGACCTCAGCCAGCAAAGGGTAGAGTCAAAAATTAGCGAAATCCGAAATACCTTACCAGCCGATGTTTCAATTACAGTAGAAAAGATGAACCCAAGTATTTTGCCGGTAAGTGGTTATACGCTTGAGAGTCATAATAAGTCTCCAATAGAATTGAAACAACTGGCCGTTTATACAATTAAACCATTCCTAAGCCAGGTAAATGGCGTAGCAGAAGTACGAATAATTGGCGGTAAAACAAAAGAATACCGTGTGGAAATGGATGCTCAAAAAATGAGTATGTTATCCATAACACCAGATACGATTAGCAATGCGCTGAATGCAACAAACTTTATAAAAAGCAATGGGCTGCTTGCAGACAACAGGCACCTTTATTTAACCGTTACAGATGCTACTATACATTCTAAAAATGATCTGGAAAATATTGTAATAAAAAATGATGGTAAAAGAATTACTTATTTAAAAGATATTGCAAGTATACAAATAACGGAAGCGGTAGAGTATACAAAAATAAATGCAAATGGGCATGATGGTATTTTGGTTGCCATCATAAAACAACCCAATTCAAACCTTGTAGCTGTATCTGCCGCTATGGAAAAAAAAATAGTTGAATTACAAAAAATATTACCTGCCGGTGTTACCATAAAACCATATTATATACAGGCAGATTTTGTAAAAGAATCTATTAAAAGTGTAAGCGATAGTTTATTTGTAGGCTTGTTTTTGGCCATCATAGTTGCTATCATTTTTTTACGCTCGTTAAAAGCAAGTGCCACCATACTCATAATTATCCCTATTACCTTGGCACTTACCGTTATTGTATTATATGCTTTTGGTTATAATTTTAATATAATGACACTTGGTGCCATTGCTGCAGCTATTGGGCTTATTATTGATGATGCTATTGTAGTCGTAGAGCAGATACACCGAACGCATGAAGAACACCCATTAGAAACAAATGCAACTGTTGTAAAACAAGCAATAAAATATTTATTTCCTGCAATGGTCGGTTCGTCAATAAGTACGATTGTAATTTTTATTCCTTTTGTTTTAATGAGCGGTGTAGCAGGCGCATATTTTACTGTGCTTACAAACACAATGATCATTACGTTGGTCTGTTCCTTCTTCGTAACATGGATAGGGTTGCCGGTTGTCTATCTTTTATTAAGCAAAAAGAAGCACCATTCAGCAAAACAGTTATCTGCAAAAGAAATAAAAAAGCAGGCTGCAGTACATGAGGTAAAAAACCAGAAATGGGTAGGCTTTTTTATTACTAAACCATACATCAGTTTTATATTTATTGCTTTCCTGGCATTGTGTATTTATCTTATTTTACCAAAACTGCAAACAGGTTTTTTGCCAGAGATGGATGAAGGAAGTATTGTGCTGGATTACAATTCGCCACCCGGTACTTCTCTTGAAGAAACAGACAGGATGCTGAAGGAAGCAGAAAAATTAATTACGGAAGTACCCGAGGTAGAAGCATATAGCCGCCGCACAGGCACACAAATGGGCTTCTTTATAACCGAGCCTAACAGAGGGGATTATCTTATTCAGTTAAAAAAGAAGAGGTCGAAAACAACTGATGAAGTTATTGCAGAAATCAGGCAAAAAATTGAAAGTACACAGCCCGCATTGCGCATAGAATTTGGGCAGGTAATAGGCGATATATTAGGCGATCTTACAAGTGCCGTGCAACCTATTGAAATAAAAGTTTTTGGCAATGATGCAAAAAAATTAAAGGAATTATCTGTAGAAATAAAAAATGTTGTAGCAAGCGTAAAAGGGACTGCAGATGTTTTTGATGGCATTGTAATAGCCGGTCCTTCCATAAGTATTGAGCCGGATTATACAAAACTTGCCCAATTTGGTGTAACCCCCGCAAATTTGCAAAACCAATTACAAGCTTCGCTTGAGGGAAATATAGCAGGCAATATTTTTGAGAAAGAGCAGATAAATAATGTGCGGTTGGTTTACCCCGGCAGCCGAACACTTACCGTAACAGAACTTAACAACCTGCAGATTTTTTTGCCATCAGGGAAATTAAAGCCATTAACAGTACTTGCAACTGTAAAAGTAAATGCAGGCGATGCGGAAATTGAAAGACAGAATTTGCAATCAATGGGTGTGGTTACGGCAAGGCTGGATAACAGGGATCTTGGAAGCGCAATAAAGGAAATTCAGACAACTATAAAATCCAAAATAAATTTACCGTCAGGCTACAGCATTCAATATGGCGGTGCTTATGCAGACCAGCAACAATCTTTTAAAGAATTATTAATGATATTATTTACAGCAAGCCTGCTGGTTTTTGGTGTAATATTATTTCTATTTAAAGATTTTAAAATTGCATTTACAATTTTATTTATTGCATTACTTGGCATATCAGGAAGTTACATTGCTTTATTTTTAACAGCTACGCCATTGAATGTAGGTAGTTACACAGGGCTCATTATGATTGTTGGTATTATTGGCGAAAATGCCATATTTACGTTTTTACAATTTACAGAGTCGCTTGCAACAAAGTCTGTAGATGATTCAATTATTTATTCCATTTCTGCAAGGTTAAGGCCAAAATTAATGACAGCTCTGGGAGCCATTATAGCTTTGCTGCCACTCGCTTTAGGCATTGGTACCGGTGCACAGTTGCACCAGCCACTTGCCATCGCAGTAATTGGTGGTTTCCTTATTGCTTTACCATTGTTGCTGATTGTGTTACCCTCCATGCTAAGGTTATTATATAAAAATCATAAAGAGGACATGACAGAAAATAATGAAGCCCCTGTTAATTATTCCATTTAAAGATTTAATGATCGGTATTATTCTGTAAAACCCATAACATGTTAATTTTGCTAATCATTGGGAGCACTTTTTAGCAACATAAATTTTGATAAAAAAACCAAAACTTTTTAATAGAATATCATTGTCAGCCCAAGCTTATGGTGGGACAATGGTTCATTGTTAAATGGATAATCAGAAATTTTATTAGAATCTTGCGCACGGCAAACAGAGATTTATATTGCTATAGGTAAAGAAGGGTTAACGCCACTAAAATTCCAAGAGTGATGGAAGTTGATGCTAATTTATTGACGGAAAAAATTAAATGCACAAAGAGCAAATATGTAAAAATATTTTTTGATTACTTTCCCGGAGAAAACCATGCAACCATTTTGCACCAGGCAGTTTTAAATTCATTTATACTTTTATAATACAAAGCACCAAATGATTAACGGAAGAAAAATAAAAATTTAGCCTTGCACTTACTAATGGTAATGCGGTGAGTTTATTTAATGTTTTTATCAAAATATTCAGCCAGTTTTTCTTTTCCCATTTGGTAAAAGGGTACCCAAATTTTTTCTAACGGAAGAAAAACCTCTGTAGCTTTTTTATCCGGGAAAAGTTTATAATCAAACTTATTGGTTTCTGTACTTATGTATCCGGTATAATAAAATTCTATATCATTATCACGAGCATAGTCCAGTTTTTTTAGCATAAGATATTTGCCGAGGCTGTATTTTTTATATGCAGGATCGTAAAAATTTAGAATACCTGCCAGGCTCGTTTTTCCCAAATCAAAATAACCCACTGCTATTAAAACATTTCCTTCTTTTATCTGCAGCATTTTTGCATGAAAGGGATTTTCGATATAGCGATCGTGGAGGTAAGTTCTGCAACTTTCTGCAGCTTCAAAATCAATATTTTTTATGTAACTGCTGTACAAATCATTAATTCCGTTATTTATTTTTGCCTTATTAAAAAGCACTGTAAACGCAGCACATTTTTTTCTGATAGCTCTGGCTTTTGTGTTTTCAATTATATTTTGAACTGGAGTGCGCAGCCAGAAAACGGGCTGCGCTTTTTGTTCAATGCTTAGTTGTGTATGATGAGTCGTAAATAACAGGTGCTGCATTCTGTAATATCCTGCTGCCAGATAATCATCCAGCAAAATACCCTTAAACCCTTTTTGACCAGGAAAAATAAAATCAGGCCATGCATTCATTGTTGCAAATTAAGGCGTTTATTATTTTAATAT
>JAYVVD010000199.1:0-3547 GCA_043787295.1 Ferruginibacter sp.
AATACTGCATCGAGGTTATAAACTGTCATTCCTATTCTATGATCGGTCACCCTTCCCTGTGGAAAATTATATGTTCTTATTTTCGCACTTCTATCCCCAGTGCTTACCAAACTTTTGCGCATGTGGGAAATTGCTTCCTCAGCTTTTCTAACTTCCTCATCATATAACCGGGTGCGCAACATTTCCATTGCTCTTAATTTATTCCCCAGCTGAGACCTATCGGTTTGGCACATTACCACAATACCTGTGGGCTTATGGGTAAGAAAGACTTTCGTTTCTACTTTGTTTACATTTTGCCCGCCTGCACCACCACTTCTTGCGGTCTCCATTTTCACATCACTCTCTTTGAGTTCAAAATCTATTTCTTCTGCTTCGGGCATTACGGCAATTGTTACAGCACTTGTATGCACACGTCCACTGGCTTCGGTATCAGGCACACGCTGCACACGATGCACGCCACTTTCAAATTTTAATAATCCATAAACATCATCTCCAGTAACTTCCACCTGCACTTCTTTATAGCCACCAACAGTTCCTTCACTCTCGCTCAGCAGTGTTGCTTTCCATCCCTTCTTTTCAAAATATTTAAGGTACATCCGCAACAAATCTCCGCTAAACAGAGAAGCTTCATCGCCACCGGTGCCTGCACGTATTTCCAAAATGGCATTTTTTTCATCATAAGGATCTTTAGGAATAAGCATGTTGCGCAACCCTTTTTCCTGTGCTTCTTTCAGTTCTTCCAATGTCGGTAATTCCATTTTTGCCATTTCCCTCATTTCTGCATCGTCGCTGTTGAGCACTTCTTTGTTAAACTCAATATCATCCAATGTTTTAATGTAGGCAGTGCGTGCATTGATTATTTTTTCCAGGCTGCGGTATTCTTTGCTGAGAGCAACATATCTTTTGTTGTCGCCCACAACTTCAGGATTGGTAAGGGCAACACTTAAATCATCAAACTTGGCTTTTATGGCATTTAACTTTTCTAACATAACTGTGGTATTGAGTATTTAGTATTGAGACTTCAACCCCTTAATAATTGAAATTACTTTCTATATCAAAATTTCAACTGAATAAAATTCTTTGTGCAACTTTGCATTGTAGGCTTAGGCGGTTCAATGGATTCAGCGGCTGCGAAATTACGTTTTATCATTTTACCATGTTATATAGAAAATTAAAAGGCAGCAATATTTTTGACGGGTATACCTTAAGGGGTGAACACAGTGTGCTTATTATACAGGAAAATGGTATTGTACACAGCATTGTAGATGAAAAGGATGCAGGAGAAGGAATTGAATTTTTTTCTGGTATATTATGCCCGGGTTTTGTAAATGCCCATTGCCATATTGAGTTAAGCCATTTAAAAGGTAAGGTACCCCAACACATGGGGCTGGTTAATTTTGTGCAGGCTGTAATGAAAGAGCGTACTGCAAGTGACGAAGAAAAATACAATGCTATGCAGGCTGCGGTACAGGAATTATATAACAGCGGCACAGTTGCAGTAGGAGATATTTGTAATACCACAGACTCAATTTTAATAAAGCAAAACTGCCAATTACACTGGCATAACTTTATAGAAGTGAGTGGTTTTGTAACTGCGGGTGCACAAAAAAGATTTGATGAAGCAACTAAAACATTGGAAACTTTTATAACAAGTTTACAAGTTCCTGTACATTCTATTGCATTGGTACCGCATGCGCCGTACAGTGTATCTGCCGACTTATTTGGTTTGCTTAACAAAGCTTCTGCAAATAAAACAATCAGTATACATAACCAGGAGTGTGCAGCAGAAAATGAATTGTATGTAAACAAGAGCGGTGGGTTTTTAGAACTGTATAGCAATTTTGGTATTGACATTGGTCCGTTTGCCCCCACAGGCAAACGCTCTTTAGAAAGCTGGCTGCCTTTTTTTACACAGCAGCAAAAAATAATACTGGTGCACAATACTTTTACTAAAAAAAATGATCTGCTTTTTGCAGCAAACAACACTGGCAATAATCACCTATTTTACTGCATTTGCCCCAATGCAAATTTATACATAGAAAATACGCTGCCCGATGTGGAGATGATGCTGCAAACAAACTGCAACCTCGTATTGGGCACTGACAGCTACGCCAGCAATAAACAATTAAATATTTATGAAGAGGTGAAAACAGTTTGCAAAAACTTTCCAACTATTTCATTGGCTACTGTGCTGCAATGGGCAACCATTAATGGCGCAAAAGCTTTAGAGATTGATAATGTTGCAGGCAGTTTTGAGACTGGTAAAAAACCGGGTATCATATTATTGGGTGAAGGGTCGAAACGGATTATGTAAAAGTTTAGAAATTAATCATTGAAAAAAAGTAGAAAAGAATTCCCATTTTGAAGTTTTATTGTACGCCCACGGTTTAAGTAACCTTTTGGTAACATTGGCTTCACATTGACATAACATACAAATGTTCTATTTGCACTTTATAGAAATCAAACAGAAAATATGTTATACAAAAAATCATTAATTCTACTTTTTGCAATCATTTCTTTTTCGAAGATTGCATTTTCCCAAGAAACATCAGCCAATTTATCCGGCACGATCACAGACGGAAAAGGGGGGGCGGTAAATTCGGCAACTGTTTCTTTAAAACACACTCCAACAGGAACAGTTTCAACAACAAAATCTAACAACAAGGGATTATACAACATACCAAATTTAAAAACAGGTGGCCCTTACACTTTAACGATAACTTCTGCAAGTTTTAAATCTCAAACATTTGAGAATCTTTCTTTGAATCTTGGTAATAATACGCCAATCGATATACAGTTAAACGTTGACCAAAAGGAATTAAATACTGTAGTAGTAACAGCTACCTCATTAAAGCCTATTGGAGGAACCACCATTGATAAATCTAAATTAAACATGCTGCCAACGATTGGAAGAAGTTTAAATGATTTTACAAGATTAACACCTCAGTCAAATAATAATTCTTTTGGAGGTTCAAATTTTCGGTACAATAATTTAACAATTGATGGTGCTATTAATAATGATGCAATTGGTTTTAGTAATTCAATTGGTGGTACAAGTGGTGGTGGTCAATCAGGCGCTGCAGGAGCAGGTACAAGAACAAATCCTTACAGCCTGGATGCAATACAAGAAGTACAAGTGCAGCTTGCTCCTTATGATGTAAAACTTGGAAATTTTACAGGTGGAAGTGTGAATGCTGTAACTAAAAGTGGTACAAATACTTTGCATGGTTCTACTTATATATTTTACAGAAATCAGGCATTAGTTGGTAAAAGTGCCGATGGTTTAAAAAGCAAAATAGGGTCTGACTTTCATGAAACACAATGGGGAGCAAGCTTAGGTGGAGCCCTTATAAAAGACAAAGCTTTCTTTTTTGTAAACTATGAGCAAACACGCAAACAAGAACCTACATTTTACAATGCAGGAGACCGTGGAGCTGCTATAACTTTGGTGGAAGCAGATGCCATAAAAAACAACTTAGCAACTAAATATGGTTACGATGCAGGTACTTATGGAGCCTATAAAATATTTACAAATAGTGATAAATTA
>JAYVVD010000200.1:0-2676 GCA_043787295.1 Ferruginibacter sp.
CATTTTTATCTACTTGTATTTTATCTCCCGCCTTATTTTTATAAAACCATCCATCGGGGTGAATATCTATGAGGTAACAATCCCATTTCGTTGCATCAATATTATTTTGGATGGTTGCCGCACTCTTATAAGAAATTACAGCTTCTCCGGAATAACCCCCTGTTAGCAATGCAATTTTTTTCATCTTCTAAAACTAATTTTTATATTTTTATTCAGGAATTAAATAAAATTTATTTCGCTTCACCTATTCCTTCGTTATTGCTTTGCAAAATAAATTTCCATTTGCCGTCGGACTGCCTTTTCCATATGCTTACATATGTTCCATATAGAGAAGTATCAATAATGGAAGATTTTATTTCATAAACCCCAAAAGTATACCCTAAATCGCCTGATGCTGCTACGACTGCATTTGAAGGTTTCCAACTCATAATGAAACCAGTATCTTTTAAAGCAATTATAAAATCTACTGCATCTGCCCCCGCAATGGGTAAAGCGTTTGGTCTCAATAACACGCCGTTGCTATCTATGTTTTCCAAATAAGCTTCCCGCAATCCTTTTTTGGCACTTAACGCTGCAAAATCCTTGTCTGCGTTAATTAATGTTTCAGTTTTTGAGAGCGTATCTCCGCTTTTGTTTTTTTTAACAAAATCACATGAAGTATTTGCAAGTGCATGCAGCAAAAAAACAAGCAAAGTCAGATATTTAACCATACAAGCAAGATAATAAAATTCTAAAAAAGTATAGATACAAAAAAGCGAAAGCATACTATTACTTTCGCTTTCAGATTAATTTATTTAAATATGCAGGTGATTTTTCTTATCCATCAGTTGATCCACCGTTTCCCTGTAATCTTCGTCAGGTACACAGCAGTCAACCGGACAAACCGCCGCACATTGCGGTTCTTCATGAAAACCCTGGCATTCTGTGCATTTGTTTGGCACAATATAATAAATATCAGCAGCCACAGGAGCGTTTCGTTGGTCGGCATTTATTTGGGAGCCATCCATTAATGTAAAACTGCCTTTAATGGTAGTGCCGTCAGCAATTGCCCACTCTACACCACCTTCATAAATAGCATTGTTTGGACATTCGGGTTCGCATGCCCCACAGTTAATACATTCTTCAGTTATTTTAATTGCCATCGTTGTAAATTTGTTGCAATTTAATAAGAACCTTATGAACGTACAAGAAAGAATTAATTTAATGGTAAAAGCCGGAGAATACTTAAAGGCCGATACAGAAGAATGGCAGGAAGCAAAACAACAGGCTTTTTATAAAAATGGTTGGTTTACAACGGATTTTTCTCAACATGCAGCATTACAAATAGCTAATAATTTTCTTACAGAAGCGGCACTGCAAAAATGGGTGGCACATTATCATATAGACGATAATATAACTCCTAAAAATATTGGAATAGTAATGGCCGGAAATATACCAATGGTGGGTTTTCATGATATACTTTCTGGATTTATAAGCGGGCATTACCAAACTGTAAAGTTGTCATCAAAAGATGATGTGTTATTAAAGCATTTGGTAAAATATTTATACAGTTTGGATATTGAAATACAGAATTATATTTCATTTGCTGATATCCTTAAAGGCTGCGATGCCTACATTGCAACTGGAGGCAACAGTGCGGCAAGATCTTTCTCAGAATACTTCGGAAAATATCCAAACATTATAAGAAAGAACAGAACATCTGTAGCATTTCTTACAGGCAAAGAAACCGATGAAGAATTAAAATTATTGGCAGAAGATATTCATTTATATTTTGGACTTGGTTGCAGAAACGTTACCAAATTATATGTACCTGAAAATTATGATTTTGAAAGGTTGTTAAAATCATTTTCGGATTTTAAATACTTTGGCGATCACCATAAATACAGAAATAATTATGATTATAATCTCTCCATCATTCTGCTGAATAATATTTATTACATGACCAATGAAGCTACTATACTTACAGAAAACACCAACCTGTTTTCGCCCATTAGCCAGCTTTATTATGAGTATTACAGTGATATAAAAACACTTACAGAATTTCTAGGAAATCAAAATGATGTGCAGTGCGTGATAGGAAATAATTTTTTACCTTTTGGAGAAGCGCAAAACCCTGATTTATTTACTTATGCAGATGGAGAAGATACCATGCAGTTTCTGTTAACTTTCTGATGTACGAAACCCCTACTAATTAATTGTTAAATAGGCTTAGAGGTAAATAGCATTTTGTCAGTGTATCGTTACTTTGTTTATGAAGGCATATTTTTTGATTCTAATTATAAAATATTAAATTAAACGCTAATAAAATGAAATTTAAACAACTCGCATTTACTGTTTTTTTTAGTGCCCTTACAACTTTAGGAGTGGTTTGGGGGTACAGCAAATACATAAAAAACTCAGCCAGTTATGGTGGTCAAATGGCAGGCGTAATTCCTCCTAATTATGCAAAACAGACAGGTCTTTTTGATGGAGGCGGTTTACCTCAGGGTGCCGTTGATTTTACTGTACCTGCACAAACTGCAACTCCTGCGGTTGTTCACATCAAGACAAGAACAAACGCAAAACAAATTTCTAACAGTCTGCCAAAAACACAACGTCAGCAAAATCCTTTCAGTGATTTATTTGGAGATGATGATATGATGGAACAGTTTTTCGGAAGAAGAAACAATGTAATAC
>JAYVVD010000201.1:0-3011 GCA_043787295.1 Ferruginibacter sp.
ATATAGAGGGGTACTGAAAGTAATAAAAACCATGTTTCCCGAGATGATTGCATCTTTTTTTAATTACGAATGTTTAATTACAAATTACGAATTACGAAAGGCGAGCAATTTAAAATTCAATACTGCCGTAATTTTTAATTCGTAATTTTCTATACCGCCATTATTTCTACTTCTTTAGCTGCTAGATGCTTTTCTACTAATAGAATATATTTATCTGTTGTTACCTGTGCTGCTGTTTCAGCATCTTTACATTCATCTTCGCTTGCACCATCCTTTTGCAGTTTTTTTACCTGTTCAATAGCATCTCTGCGAATGTTGCGAATTGATACTTTTGCCTGCTCGCCTTCTGAATTACATTTTTTAACGAGTTCCTTACGTCTTTCTTCAGTAAGCGGTGGCAAAAAGAGGCGTATGATAACGCCATCATTTTGTGGGTTAATACCAATGTTGGCAGCAATGATTGCTCTTTCAATTACCTGCAGCATGTTTTTCTCCCAGGGCGTAACAGATATTGTTCGGGCATCTAAAGTGGTAATGTTTGCTATCTGGCTTATGGGTGTTGGGCTGCCATAATAATCAGCCACAATACCATCCAGCATTACAGGATTAGCTTTTCCGGCTCTAATTTTCACCAGTTCGGCTTCCAGGTGATTAATGGCTTTAACCATTGTAGAAGCAGCATCTTCAAGTATTAGGGTTAATTCGTCTGACATAATTTTCAATTGGGTGCAAAGCTAAAAAAAATCTGATGGGTTCCCATCAGATTTTAATATTTTAATAAGATTATAGTAATTATTTATTCAGCCTCCATAGCTTCTTTGCTAAAATTGAAGATTTTATGGGTTGTAATAATATTAGATTGTTGTGGTTCAATTTCGTAATCGGCCTTTATTTTTTGTCTTTTAAAATAAAGAATCCCAATTAAACCGGTTGCCAAAGCCAACAACACTCCTATAATTAAAGTACAGTTATAACTCCGTAAAGTGAATGCCAATGTTATAAATAAAACTGTAGTGGTAATTAACGAAAACGTTATTTTTTTATGAGAAAAGCCAAGATCCAATAAATAGTGATGTACATGAATTCTGTCAGGACTAAAAGGAGACCTTCTGTCTAATATTCTTAAACCAAATACTCTAAGTGTATCAAACAAAGGAACAATTAAAACAGCAAATCCCAGTGCCGGACCTGCATGAAGACTGAAGGGCTGACCCTCAACTCCCGAAACACTAATAAATTTTATAACTAAAATAGAATTAATTAAACCGATTATTAGCGATCCGGTATCTCCCATAAATATTTTTGCAGGTGAGAAATTATATATTAAGAAAGCAAAAATGGCTGTTGAAAGAGAAATTGCCATTACAGCATAAGTGAGTTCATTAGCATAATAAAAGTATGCACCAAATACGAGGGTAGTTATTAAACCTAAACTGCCGGCAAGACCATCAATACCATCAATGAGGTTAAAAGCATTCGTTATAACAATAATAGTAAACATTGTTAGAAAGATACTGGCGTAATAGGGAATTGTGGTTATCCCTAAAAAACCGTGCATATTATTAATATAGATATTTCCAAAATTCATTATAATAAAAGCAGCTATCAGTTGACCTATTAATTTTTTATTTGCCGATAAAATTAAAATATCATCTTTTAAACCTAAAAAGAATATAACAATCGTTGCAGCAGCAAAGTATTTTAGTTCTGGAGAATCAGGTGCACCCATTAAAGTAGCCACAATGAAACCGGCGAAAATTCCAAGTCCTCCTAAAGTAGGTATAACTGCTTTGTGTACTTTGCGCTCATCTGGCTCATCAAACAACTTTTTACTTTTAGCTATTTGAATAATAACAGGTATAGCAAAATAAGTGATTATGAAAGCCAAAAAAGCACTGATAATTATGTGTTGCATAAATCTTTTTAATTTTCAACGCTTACAAAAGTATAAAAAATCCCCCTATTATTATGATTTGACAGATTTTATGTTGCCTTTCACAAAATATAATATTAATTTTTTTTACTTTAAGGGTAATATTGATATTTTAGTACAGTTTTTTATAAAACTTACAAATTTCTTTTAGCAAAAATGTATAGTTTCAATTACGTTTGCAAACAAGAATTTAACCAAACTTAAACATAATAAAAAATGGATAATTTAAAAGATATTGCCTCACAGATAAGAAGAGATATTGTGAGGATGGTAAACGGTGCTCAAAGTGGACATCCCGGTGGGTCATTAGGTTGCACAGAATATTTTACCGCACTATACTTTAAGGTATTAAAACACAATCCTGATTTTAAAATGGATGGCAAAGAAGAAGATTTGTTTTTCTTGAGCAATGGACATATTTCCCCAGTCTGGTATAGTACACTTGCCAGGTGTGGATATTTTCCGACAAGCGAATTAGCAACATTTCGCAAACTTAACAGCAGGTTGCAAGGCCACCCAACAACTCATGAGCATTTACCGGGCATCCGTATTGCCAGTGGGTCACTTGGCCAAGGTATGAGTGTGGCAATTGGTGCTGCAACTTCAAAAAAATTAAATGGAGATAAGCATCTGATATTTTCGCTACACGGAGATGGAGAATTGGAAGAAGGGCAGAACTGGGAAGCAATTATGTTTGCCGGAAGTAAAAAAATAGATAATTTAATTTCTGCAATTGATTTAAACGGGCAGCAAATTGACGGAACAACAGAAAATGTTATGAGCCTGGGTAACCTGCATGCAAAATTTGATGCTTTTGGTTGGGATGTAATGGAAATGGATGGCAATGATGTAGACGCAGTAGTTGCAGGTTTAACGGATGCTAAAACCAGAACCGGAAAAGGCAAACCAGTAATAATACTGATGAAAACCATTATGGGCAAGGGCGTATCCTTTATGGAAGGAAAGCACGAATGGCATGGCATAGCACCTAGCGATGAACAGTTGCGTAAAGCTTTGGAAGAATTGCCTGAAACACTGGGCGATTATTAAAATATATTTATTTAAGCAAGCCGCTCAT
>JAYVVD010000202.1:0-3153 GCA_043787295.1 Ferruginibacter sp.
AGCAAAAAATTCTTCCCAAAATTTAAGCATTTCGTTCTTATAAAATGAAATTATTTACTAACTAAACAATTCAATCATGAAACTTAAAAAAATAATGGTGTTATGTATTTTATTAGTATCATTAAACAGTATCGCCCAAACTATTGATTACTCTTTAGTGCCGTATAGAAAAGGAGACAAATGGGGTTATGCAGATGCTCAAAGAAACATAGTAATAACGCCAAAATATAATGATGCCCAATGGTTTTCTGAAGGATTTGCCTCTGTAAAAGTAGGCAGCAAATGGGGCTATATAAACAAACAGGGCAAACTTGTAATTCCTGCAAAATTTACAGTGGCAAAATCATTTAGAAAAGGATATGTGCCACGTTTAAATAAGAATGGCGGAGATTCGATACTTTTTGCAGGCGCCTCTACCACAGGGGATGGTTATGAAAGATGTATAACTTCAAAAGGAGTGATTTTAAATAAATGTCCTGCAATAAATGAAAACTCTGTGGTTGAAAACAGAATACCTGTTCAAACAAAAACAACTCAAAAAACATATTCTCTTGCCAACAACAATGGTTTATTTGATAAAGTAATAGATGATTATAAAATTGCAGGGAGTGATGAAACATATTATATTGCGCAGAAAAATGGCATGTATGGTGTCTTCAACAGTAAATTTGAAAATATAATTCCTTTTGAATACAGTTCAGTTAAGCAACTTGCCTCTAACAACAATATGTATCTGCAAGTTCAAAAAAACGGCATGTATGGTCTTATGAACGCAAATGGTATGGCTGATATAAGCACAGATTATTCAAACATGACCATTGTTAACGGTGATAATAATATTGATTATGTTATTGTGAAAAAAGATGGTAAAACATATGTAAAAGACATGTTGAACAATGATATTATTTCATCAGGCTTTGCAGATATTGTGTATGATAACAATGGTGGTTTTGTAATTACAGATAATAACAATATGCGGGGTTTTTATTTTTCAGATAAAAGAATGGTCAATCCAAAATACAGTGAAGTACGGATATTGAACAGAGGAAGTAATTACCTTCAAATAAAAACTTCTAATGGCAAAGTAGGATATATAAATGCAGCGGGCGATGAATATTTTGTAGAATAAATGGGTTAGGTTTTTTATATTTTAGCTCCACAGCAATGTGGAGCTTTTTTTGTATTGTAAATTTCTTTTTCCCTAATATAAAAAGCATAACTTCGATTTTCAAAAAATAGTTGTTTAACTAACTAATACTTATAAGTTTTTTTTGTATCAAATTAGTTTTTTAAAATTTAAGTTTGTACAGAATACAGAATACATAAATCAACAATAGTTAATCAAATAGCAGGAAATACAAGTGGAGACCAGCAACCATTAAAAAAACGGGGCGTAACCGAAAAGCCATAAGAGTAGGAGATAAATAAATAATATGTTAAAAAAATTTAATTTAACAGATAAGTTGCTTTTTATATCTGCACTACTATCGCTTGTTTTTTCTGAAATTTTGTTTTTTAATGGACACGAAAATCAAGCGATTTTTATTGGATTATGGGTGCCATCAATATTGGCCTTTGGGATATACTTACATCTTATAAAAAATAATAAAAATGATTGAGTTTATACCATACTTTGCTGGTTTAATTACTTTGTTGTTTGGTGCAGCATGTGCATATACTTTATGGAGTGTTAATAAAAAAGATTCCAAAAAGTAGATTATAAAATAATTCTTTGTAATGGCTTTCACCAATGTGGGAACGAATTATATTCGTATTGTGTTTACTTATCATCCTCAATTAAGCCGTGCAAAATAGCCATGAAATAAATTTTAATGTTATTTTAAGAGGTGTTTTTGAGTTTTGGGTTTCAAAAAGTTCACTCTTCCAAATCCGTAGCATTAAGTTATAAATAAAGCACTATGCATGCGTGTAATAAAATAATTGAGCAAGTGAAGAAAGATAATTTATTGGATTTGTTCTCCTTAAAAAGTAATAAAAATTTGGGTAAATCTATTTGTAAAAAAGCAAAATTTTACAGCAAAATATTTATGATATGAAACGTACTATTAAAAAGATTGCTGTACTGGGCAGCGGGGTTATGGGAAGCAGAATTGCATGTCATTTTGCAGGTATAGGTTTGCCAGTGCTTTTATTAGACATTGCACCAAAAGATCTTTCTGAAAATGCTAAGCCGGCAGATAAAAATAAAATTGTAAACGATGCATTAGCTGCAGCATTAAAAAGCAACCCATCACCTGTTTACACAAAAGATGTAATTAAGAAAATTACCACGGGCAATTTTACTGATCACATGAAAGATATTGTTACAGCTGACTGGATCATTGAAGTAGTGGTAGAAAGGCTTGATATAAAGCAACTCATTTTTACAGAGGTAGAAAAATACCGCAAGCCCGGCACCCTCATCACATCCAACACATCTGGTATTCCTATACACATGATGGCGGAGGGGAGAAGTAATGATTTTAAAAAACATTTTTGTGGTACGCACTTTTTTAATCCCCCTCGTTATTTGCGTTTACTCGAAATCATTCCGACACCGTTTACCGATCCGGAGGTTGTTGATTTTCTTATGCATTACGGAGATCTTTTTCTTGGTAAAACAACCGTGCTTGCAAAAGATACACCTGCCTTTATAGCAAACCGTGTTGGTGTTTTCAGCATCATGGCTATTTTAAACATCATGGAAAAACTTCGTTTAACTGTAGATGAAGTGGAAGCACTTACAGGTCCAATCATTGGTCGACCAAAATCTGCCACATTCCGAACTAGTGATGTTGTGGGTATAGACACATTGGTAAAAGTTGCCCGAGGTGTTTCAGAAAATTGTCCGGATGATGAAGCTAAAGACATTTTTAATATTCCTGTTTGGTTAGATAAAATGATTGCAAACAACTGGCTCGGCGATAAAACCGGACAAGGCTTTTTCAAAAAAATAAAATCAGCTGATGGCGCAAAAGATATTCAGGTTCTAAATCTTACTACACTTGAATACGAACCCCGTAAAAAACCAAAGTTTGCAACTTTAGAAACAGCAAAACCAATTGAAGATTTAAAAACAAGATTAAAAAACATGGCGGCCGGGCAAGATAAAGCCGGCGAATTTTATCGCCGGTTTCATTACTCCTTGTTCTC
>JAYVVD010000203.1:0-2938 GCA_043787295.1 Ferruginibacter sp.
GTGTAATGCCTTTATGTAAAAAAAATATTACAATTACAATCATGATGTATGCCAAAAGTTTTTTCCATGCATAAGGAATGCGATAATGTTTTTGTCCCCAGATAAATGAAATAATCATCATGGTTCCATAGCATATTAATGTTGCCCAGGCACAGGCTGTAAATCCATACTTCGGAATGAAAATATAATTAATAATAATAGTGATGGCGGTACCAATTAATGTAACCCATGCACCGTAAATTGTTTTGTTGCTTAGTTTGTACCAAATGCTGAGATTGTAATATATTCCCAGGAAAATGTTTGCGAGCAATAATATAGGAACTACAGAAAGTCCTTCCCAATATTTTGGTCCGATAAAGTATTTCCATATTGGAATAAATAAACTTACGGCAAGAAACATAACTGAAATAATTATTACAAAAAATTTCATAACTCTAGCGTATGTTCTTTGTGGGTTGGTCCCTTCTGCCTGTTTAAAAAAGAAAGGTTCGGCGCTCATTTTAAAAGCCTGTATAAAGAGCGTAATAAGAATTGATAATTTGTAGCATGCATTATATACCCCTACCTGTTCTTCTCTAAAAATTTTTGAACCAGGCAACCACCAGTTAAGCATTAAGCGGTCCATCGTTTCATTGATCATTCCGCCCATGCCTACAAGTATAAGTGGCAGCGAGTATATCATCATCTGTTTCCACAAAGCACTGTCAAAACTAAAACGAATCTGTAAAATTTCTTTGGAGAGAAAGATCAATGTAATAATAGATTGCGCAAGGTTTGCAAATACAACATACGTTATTGGATTAATAGAAGGATCATAAATATTTCTTAACCAACCTGTAGGGATTGCGGCATAATGTGAAGGACAATACCCTATAAAAAACCAAGTAAGTATAATATTAATGAGTACACCCAAAACTTTTGCAGCAGCAAATTTTTTGGGTCTTCCTTCTTGCCTTAATCTTGCAAATGGAATGGCAGATAAAGTATCTGTTGCAATAACAAGTATCATTAATTTAATAATGGTAGGAAACTTTTCTAACCCTATTACAGCACCCAGTGATGTTTTGTTTAACCATAAAATTCCTGTGAAAATAATGGTTGAAAAAAACAACGATAAAAATGCTGTACTGTACAATTTTGTACTTCCTTCTTTTTTGCCTGAAAATCTAAAATAAGCTGTTTCAAAACCATACGTAAAAATGATATTAAATATTGGAATGAGTGAATAGATAAGTCCGATTTTACCATAATCGCTTTTATTGGCAAGTGTATAAGTAAGAAATGGTGTAAGTAAATAATTGATGAGTTTTGCAGCAATGGTACTGCCGCCATACCATATTGTTTCTCCCGCTAATTTTTTTATGTTGCTCAAAGATTATTTTTTTCAAAAGTAAGTAATAGAAAATTTACAATTTGTAATGAATTATATTATGGAGCAAATCTTTTATTTTTTGTAAAACTTGTATCCGTAAGTGTATATAAAAAAAGTACAAGTTGTTTTTTTTCTTTATCTGTGAGATTAATTTTTTTTGTAAGTAGTGGGTCAAGAGTTATAAGGCTTGTATCTAAAGTTGTATAATGGTTTATTACATTTTCTAAACTGTTCATTTGCCCATCATGCATATATGGTAGTGTGAGTGCAACGTTGCGGAGCGTAGGTACTTTAAATTTTAATGAATCATTTTTATTCTGCGAAATCGATTGTCTGCCTACATCATTAAAACGGTTTAATTTAATGCCATTGTTTCTAAAACTATTATCTGTGAACAATGGTTCTTTGTGGCAACTATTGCAATTGGCCTTAAATATTTCATATCCTTTTTGTTCAGGTAAAATAAATGTTGCTTCCCCTCTTTTTACTTTGTCGTATTTACTGTCTGCACTAATAAGACTGCCGGTAAACTGTGCAAAAGCTTTCAGCATTCGCTCTGTTGTAATTGTTGCATCTCCAAATGCCTCTTTGTACATTCTGGTATACGCAGTATCTGTTTTTAATTTTAAAATAATTGTGTCCAGTTTTTCTCCCATTTCATTTGCTGCACTAAGTGGGGAAAGGGGCTGCATTTCTATATGATTAATGCCGCCATCCCATTGCCACTCCTTCATCCACGCAAGGTTTATAAGTGCAGGCGCATTTCTAATGCTAAAACTATTATTTAAACCATGGCTTAAATCATGGTCGTACGTTGCAAATGCGGCAAACTGCTGGTGGCAACTTGCACAACTTATTTCACCATTTTTGCTAAGCCGTGCATCATAAAACATTTTTTTACCAAGTTCAAAACCTTCCTGTGTAAGTTTATTTTTTTTAAAAATATTTGTAGGTGGTGCAGGGAAACCTTTAGGTACTAAAAATGATAATGGAGTAGGGTTGTATAATTTGTTGCCAGCGCTTATTAAAGATAATGCTGCTGCAATAAATAAGAAAAAATATAGAGTTACTTTTATTTTCAAGGACTTAATATTTGTTGATTGTCTTTTATTGAAAACATTCCATTAAAATTAGCGGCCGCATTTTTTGCCTGTAATCCAGGAATTGCTATTACAGGCGATTCTGCTATATTTAATTTGTTTATACCATTCCAGTATTTATCAATATCAAGCTGTATAACCAAGTTTTTTTTACCTTTTAAAAAAGCTTTATTTATGGGCAAATAAATTTCCCTCATTGTTTTATTGCTTCCTTTATAACCGCCAATATGGTGTTCAATTCTATGCAAATCTGCTTGTGATAATTCAGATTTTCCTTCTAACTTAAAAAATATATAGCCGTTGTTCCATGTCCAAAACATATCGTTTAATGGATCTAATGCGCCATTTTGTGCACCGCCACAATTCAAAGCACTATCAATCCCTAATAAAAAAGAGATACCGCTGATATTTTTTGAAGGAACCGGTGTGGAAATAATATTCTTTTTTGATGCATCTATTAAATAAA
>JAYVVD010000204.1:0-4843 GCA_043787295.1 Ferruginibacter sp.
GGTAAAAACTCTGTAAGCCCTTCTACTATGGCAATTATAATGGATTGAAATAAAGTCATTTTTGGGTTTTTTTATACTTTTTAAAAGTAAGGTATAATTATAAAAAAACGCAGCAGGAATTTACTTCCCCTGCGCTATCTTTTGTCTTTTGTCTCAATACTAAATACTAGTTACTCACTACTTCTTTCGGTTTTTTCATTATCCCTACTATCTCTAAAATAAATCCGATGATAATAAGCAATGGAGCAATGGTTATTCTTGTAGTGCTGTAAACTTCTTTAGGGTCAAATATTTTTGGGTCAGCACTTTTGCCTCCTGCCATTAAAATAAAACCTAGTACAATTACTACAATTCCTGCAAGCATCCACATATAATTATCCTTACCAAAAAGGTTATTCATTACAATTTTTTTTTCGTTTTTTTCTTTCAGCATAATTTATAATTAAAGTTGCAATATAAAGCGTTTGTTTTAATAAAGATCGTCCAGTTTCATGCGCAAATATTTTATTACTGCTCTGTGAGTGCTCACCAATGTAATAGCTATACCCATTAAAATGATGATGCCAAACAACATCAGCAGTCCTTTATTGTCATGAAGCACTTTAAACTCCGGCCTAAACTTTTCAATCAACAATACACAACCCCACACGGCCACAATAGCAATGAATGATGCTATCAATCCATTAATTACCGCACGTCTGTTTATAGGCTTAGCAATAAACCAGCGGGTTGCACCAACCATTTGCATCGTCTTAATAATAAAACGGTTGCTATACATGGCTAAACGTATGGTATTATCAATTGAAAAAACGACCAGTGTTGTTAGAATAATGGCGGTAATCAAAAATATTAACCCTACCGTTTTCACAAATTTGCTAACCTTTGTTACAGTCTCTGTGGGAAATTGAAATTCCGAAATTACGCCTGGGTACAATATTTGTAAGTCCGCAGCCAGCATGTTCAAACTATCCTGTTCAACATGGTCTGCCTTCACATAAAAATCTATACTTTCAGGTAGCGGGTTATTGCTCAAAAACTTTTTCCAGGTACTGTCGTTTTCCTGATTCCATTTAGCCATTGCCTTTTCTTTGGTAACATATTCAACCCTATTAGCATATGGCAAAGCGGAAATATATTGGGTTAAGCTGTCTATTTTCTTTTTCGACGCATCTCTGTTTAAATAAGTATGTACCTGTATGCTCTCCTTAAAATAATCTCCCGTTTTGCGGAGATTTAAAAAAAACCATCCTACGATTCCAAATAAAAACAACACCAGCGATACACCTATAATAGCACCTACATAACTCGATTTTCCTTTTTTACTCGATCCTTTTCCTAATTGCGCCATGTTGTAAATATTTGTGTTAGAAATTTATGAAGGGTTGCCGACAAAAATAAAGGTTTTAGTTTTGTTTAGTATATTTTTGAACGCTAACAGCAGTTTGATGTTCAAATATATTTTATGCTACGCACAAACGCTGCTTATTAATTTGTTAAAATGTTTTTTAAATGGGGGCGTGCCCACTTCCACAGCACTATAAAAGTTGAAATATATTTTAAAATGCAAACAGCTAAAATTTTGCGGAAAGTGGTCGGGCTATGCGCTACAATCTTTTTTGTTCAAAGGCAACAAAAAAGTATTTCCGCTGCTATCCCTCACGCACTCACGAAACACAAATATTATTATACTTTAAAGTTTCTAAATAAAAGAAAAGGATATCTATGAAAAAATCAAAATAATCTGTAAGAAAAAAATGAACTGCAAAGACACAAAAAATAAACCCAAATAAATCTGTGAGCAAAAAATTAAAAATTTAACAAGTAAAAATTCTTAATACTAAATACTCGATACTCAATACCAACATGGAATACAATTTCAGAGAAATAGAAAAAAAGTGGCAACAAAAATGGAAAGATACCAACGCCTATAAAGTAAGTAACGACTCCCTCAAACCATCTTATTATGTGTTGGATATGTTTCCTTACCCAAGCGGCGCAGGTTTGCATGTAGGTCATCCATTAGGATATATAGCCAGCGATATTTTTAGTCGTTACAAAAGGCTCAAAGGCTTTAATGTACTGCATCCTATGGGGTTCGACAGCTTTGGTTTACCCGCAGAACAATATGCATTGGAAACCGGCCAGCATCCTGCCGTTACTACAGAAAAAAATATTGAAACCTTTAAAGCCCAGCTCGATAAAATTGGTTTCTCGTACGACTGGAGCCGAGAGGTACGCACCAGCGATCCGTCTTATTATAAATGGACCCAAAAGATTTTTTTAGAATTATTTAATTCCTATTTCTGTAACACTTGCATGCAGGCAAAACCAATTACAGAACTTATAAAAAAATATGAAACAAAAGGTGGCAGTAGTTTTACCGTAGAACAATGGAATGCATTTTCAGATAAAGAACAAGCCGATATTTTAATGAAACGTCGCCTGGCGTTTTCTAAATTTGGTGAGGTAAACTGGTGCGAAGCTTTAGGAACTGTTTTAGCAAACGACGAAGTAGTAAATGGCGTAAGCGAACGTGGCGGTCATTCTGTAGAAAAAAAGAAAATGCGCCAGTGGTATTTGCGCATCACAGCATATGCAGATCGTTTGTTGCAAGGATTAGAAACCGTACAATTCAGCGATGCCATGAAAGATATGCAGCGCAACTGGATTGGCAAGAGTGAAGGTTGTGAAATGGAATTTGCCATTGAAAGAAAAAATATGGACGACGGACAACAGACCACAGACGACAAGGCAGAGTCTGTGGTGGTCGGTAGTCAGTCGTCTGTGGTCGTTTATACAACCAGACCAGATACCATTTTTGGAGTAGATTTTTTAGTTGTAGCACCAGAACATCCTATTGTAAATAGTTTGGTTTCTGCTGAACAAAAACCTGCTATAGATGAATACCTAACTTATGTAAAAAGCCGCAGTGACCGGGAGCGACAGAGTGAAGTAAAACAAATTACAGGTTGTTTTACGGGTGCGTATGCAACAAATCCATTTAATGGAAAGCCAATACCGGTATGGATTGCAGAGTATGTATTGGCAGGTTATGGTACCGGTGCAATTATGGCGGTGCCTTGTGGAGACCAACGGGATTTTACTTTTGCAAAATATTTTAATATTCCCATTACAAATATTATTGGTACACATTTTAATGGTGAAGAAGCCAACTCAACTAAAGATGCAACCCTTGAAAACTCTGGTTTTTTAGATGGCATATTAATGAAAGATGCCATTGCAATGGCGATTAATAAAATTGAAGAATTAGGCATAGGAAAAAGAAAAGTAAACTACCGCATGAGAGATGCTGGCTTTAGTCGCCAGCGTTATTGGGGGGAACCTTTTCCAATAATTTGGGAAGATGATATAGCCGTTCCATTAAATGAAAATGAATTGCCTTTAGAACTTCCGCATGCAGAAAAATACGGACCCGGACCAAATGGGGAAGGCCCGCTGGCGAATATGGAGGAATGGGTAAATACAGAAAACGGGCGACGAGAAACTTCCACCATGCCTGGCTATGCAGGTTCCTCATGGTATTTTTTGCGCTACATGGATCCACACAATACCGAAACTTTCTGCGACAGAAAAGCAAGCGATTACTGGAACCAGGTAGATGTGTATGTGGGTGGTACAGAACATGCCGTTGGGCATTTATTGTACAGCCGTATGTGGACAAAAGTTTTATACGATTTAGGATATATTGGCTTTGATGAACCCTTTAAAAAATTAGTGAATCAGGGAATGATTCAGGGGAGTAGTAGGTTTGTTTATAGGATTTTATGGGGTGATTTATTTAGCGCAGATTTTGATACCACTCTGTTCGGAAACTTTCAAATTATTATTTCTAAAAATTATAGGGATGGAAAATATCTTAACCAAGCTAATTTGATCGATTCGTTAGATAACAAAATCGAAGTGATTCTTAAAGGCCAAAGAATTGACTTTCTTCCAAAATATGAAATAAGTGAAATTCACGTTGATGTTAATTTAGTTGATGGTGTTGAATTAAATATCGAAGAATTTAAGAAATGGAAAAATGGTGAATATGCAAATGCTGAATTTATTTTAGAAGATGGCAAATATATCTGCGGAGCAGAAGTAGAAAAAATGTCCAAATCAAAATATAACACGGTAAATCCTGATATGTTGGTTGACAAATATGGTGCTGATACTTTTCGGATGTATGAAATGTTTTTAGGTCCGGTAGAACAAAGTAAACCTTGGGATACAAAGGGTATTGAAGGGGTGCACCGCTTCTTAAAAAAATTATGGCGGTTATTTTACGCTGATGCAAATCCTGCAACAAATGCACCTGGCAAACAAATGTGGAACAATGAAAAACCAACAGATGCAGCTTATAAAATCCTTCATAAAACCATCAAAAAAATTGAACAGGATACGGAGAACTTTTCTTACAACACTGCCGTGGCAGCATTTATGATTGCCGTAAATGAACTGGCAGATGTAAAATGTTTTAAAAAAGAAATCTTATCTCAATTACTGATTATTCTCACACCTTATGCACCACATATTACAGAAGAATTGTGGAATTTATTAGGGTGCGAAAATTCCATATTAGATGCTATATATCCAACGCTAGAAGAAAAATATTTAATAGAAGCAACCAAAGAATATCCGGTTTCCATCAATGGAAAAATGCGTTCATCTATAAATTTACCCACAGAAGTTATGGAAGAAGAAGCAAGACAGGCGGTACTTTCAAACGAATCCATATTAAAATGGCTGGAAGGCAAAGAAGTAAAGAAATTTATTTTTGTAAAAGGGCGCATGATAAATATAGTGATGTAATCTGATTTTTTTAACACAAAGGGCGTAA
>JAYVVD010000205.1:0-4103 GCA_043787295.1 Ferruginibacter sp.
GCACTACGCACCTAATTTAGTTGCATTGTATTTACCAAATATTGAAAGAACGGTAAAACTTGTAAAAGAAGTGATGTACATGAAAAAATAATTTAAAAAACCCGAAAGAAATTTCGGGTTTTTTGTTGGAGTTAATTATGCAAAAGCTTCTGGGTATAATGATTTTGCCTTTTGCAAAACCGTTTTCCATATTTTAGAGGATGCTAAAACCTCTACCCTATGGCTTTAATAGTAGAAAAAACAAAATTCACCAAGATTACATAGATAACAGCAGAGAAAGCCTGCCAAAAAAAGGAAAAATCTTCTATTAATTAATCCATGTTTTTAGAAAAATAATCACGAATGATACCCATAAGTATGTTTGCTGTTAATGGCTTGGAATAGAAACATTTTACACAGGAAAATTTTTCCGCATTTTTTTTGTCGTCCGCATTTTGCGACGTAGTAAGCATGGCTACTATAGCATTTGATTTATGGTTGGCAGGCAATTTATCATATTCTTTCAAAAATTCCCATCCATTCATTTTGGGCATGTTTATATCTAAAAATATAAGTTCGGGAGGCGTTTCTATTTTTTTAAGAAGATCTAATGCCTCTAATCCATTTGTTGCCACTTGAATGTTATCCGTAATATTCATTTCTTGGATAATTATCTGATGAAAATAATTATCGTCCGCATCATCATCGATTAAAAGTATACAATTCAATTTTTTTTCATATTTATTTAGATATTGTAAAATAAAAAGTACTGCCCTTATCGATCAACGATTCTAGCCAAATTGTACCTCCGTGCAGCCCAACAATTTTTTTACACTGTGCTAATCCTATTCCTGTGCCTGAAAATTCATTTTTGTTATGCAGTCTTTGAAATATTATAAACAGCTTATCATAAAATGCTACATCAATACCTATTCCGTTATCGCTTATTGCAAAAAGCCATTCTTTTTCTTTGCTTTCAGCAGTAATATTTATTATGGGATCCGTACCTGCCTTTCTATACTTTATAGCATTGCTGATAAGGTTTTGGAAAAGAGACTTAATTCCTGAAAGGTAACCATTTAAAACCGGCAAATTTTCTGCACATATATGTGCTTTGCTTTCGGTTACAGATATTTCTATATCGTTCAATACTTCTTTTATAAGCTCATTACAATCTATTTTGGTTTTAGCTTTGTCTTTTTCAATTCTTGAATAATCCAGCAGATCTTTAATTAGCATCTGCATACGACCGGTTGCCCGGATAATTGTATCTAAAAACCTGTCAGCTTCGCTGTCTAATTTGCCTTTGTATCGATTATTAAATAAACCTGCATAATTACTGATGGTTCTTAAGGGCTCCTGCAAATCGTGTGATACTATATATACAAATTGTTCTTTTTCTAAATTTTGAAATGCTAATTCTTTATTTGCAATAATTAATTGATCTGCCCGTTTCTCCTTCTCCTTTTGAAATGCGAGCTCTTTGTTGGCGAATAATAATTCTTCTGAACGCTTTTCTTTTTCTACATTTTGAAAAGCAAGTTCTTTATTTGCAATAAGTAATTCATCTGCCCGTTTCTCCCTCTCATTATTTTGAAAAGCCAGCTCTTCATTTGCTATAAATAATTCATCCGCACGCTTTTCTCTTTCTTTATTTTGAAATGCTAATTCTTTATTTGCAATAATTAATTCATCTGCCCGTTTCTCTTTCTCATTATTTTGAAATGCAAGCTCGTCATTTGCAATGATTAATTCATTTGCACGCTTTTCTTTCTCTTCATTTCTTTCAGCAAGCTCTTTTTTTGCAAAAATTAATTCATCAGATAGGAGAGCATTTTTATCTTCAAAACTTGAAAGTTTTTTAAGCGGGTATTCTTGTAGCATTGAAGATTATTTAATGGATAGATTTAGGTTAGCAAAGTTCAATGGCTTTGTTATTATTTTGGCAATAAAAAAATAAAAATAAATAACCGTGTTAAACTTTCACAAAGTTTAACACGGTTTTCAATTTAACACCGAAACGATTTTTCTGGTTTTTTAAATCTTTTGTTAGTATTAAGTATAATATTAAAAAGTAAATATAAGATTTGTTTAAGCGTAAAATATTTATTAACGCTTAAACAAATAAAAGTTGTTATTTCTTTTAATTTATTGTTTGCTTATTTACGTTCGCTGACAAATAACTTTTTTTGTTTTCCATATTTTCCTTTCAATAATTTATTCACCTCCTATTAATCTAAAAAATGATAAAATTTATTACAATTGATTAATACCTTATTACGGAAAATGACTAAACTCATTATAAACTAAATTTGTGTTTTAAAAAATAGACAATGGCTTACAGCTCTCTCGAAGAATGTTTACTTGATCTTGAAAAGAACGGACAATTACTTCGTATAAAAGAAGAAGTAGATCCTTATCTTGAAATGGCATCCATTCATTTGCGTGTATATGCTGCCGGTGGCCCCGCCATTTTATTTGAAAAAGTAAAGGGTTCAAAATTTAGAGCTGCATCCAATATTTTTGGCACTTTACAAAGAAGTGAATTTATTTTTCGAAATACGCTTGGGCATGTCAGAAATCTTATTAACATAAAAAATAATCCAATTGAAGCAATAAAAAAACCGTTTAAAAACATGGCAACCCTTGCAGCCGGTTTCAAGGCTTTGCCTTTTAAAAATCCTCTAACTAAACCTGTTCTATACGAGGAAATAAAAGTGAGCGAGGTACCACAGATTGTGCATTGGCCAATGGATGGTGGTGCATACGTTACGCTGCCGCAAGTGTATACAGAAGATATTGACAAGCCCGGAATAATGAATGGTAATATGGGCATGTATCGCATACAATTGTCAGGAAATGATTACATAAAAGATGAAGAAATTGGTTTGCATTACCAGCTGCATAGAGGTATCGGCGTGCACCAGACAAAAGCAAATGCAAAAGGGGAGGCTTTAAAAGTTAGTGTTTTTGCCGGCGGTCCACCATCGCATTCCGTTGCTGCAGTGATGCCGTTGCCCGAAGGCTTGGGCGAAGCAACTTTTGCAGGCGCTTTGGGAGGCAGGCGTTTTAGGTATACTTACAAAGATGGTTTTTGTGTGAGTACGGATGCCGATTTTGTAATAACCGGTACAGTGGAACCTCAGCAAAATAAACCTGAAGGTCCGTTTGGTGACCATCTGGGTTATTACAGTTTGCAACATGACTTTCCATTAATGAAAGTGCATAAAGTGTATGCACGCAAAAATGCCATTTGGCCTTTTACAGTTGTTGGCAGACCACCACAGGAAGATACAAGTTTTGGTCAGTTGATTCATTCCATAACAGGCAGTGCTTTACAAAATGAAATACCGGGATTGGTAGAAGTAAATGCAGTTGATGCTGCCGGTGTGCATCCGCTGTTATTGGCTATTGGCAGTGAACGATACACGCCGTACACGCCTGCAACACAGCCTGCAGAAATTCTTACAATTGCCAATCATATTTTAGGAACAGGGCAGTTAAGTCTTGCCAAGTTCTTATTCATTACTGCAGATGCTACAAAGAGTATTGATACGCATAATATAGAAAAGTATTTTACATTTTTGCTTGAAAGGATAAACTTAAAAAGAGATATACATTTTTATACAAACACAACTATTGATACACTTGATTATTCCGGCACCTCCATTAACAGTGGCAGCAAAGTTGTATTTGCAGCCACTGGTATTGTAAAAAGAATCTTGGGTAAATTGTTATCAAATTGTCTGCTTGATTTAGGAGGAAAACTGATAATGCAGGGAGTTGTAGCTATCCAAACAAATGCATTTACAACCTATGAGAATGCTCGCAAAGAACTGGAAGATATCAATCAGAAACTAAAAAAATTTGAACAGGAACTTGATAAGTTTCCGGTAATTATTTTGTGTGATGATGCAACATTTACGGCAGAAAAAATGAACAATTTTTTATGGGTTACATTTACACGTTGCAATCCATCGCATGATATTTATGGTATAAATAGTTGTACAGAAAACAAACATTGGGGCTGCAGTTCGGTTATTTTTGATGCGAGGATAAAGCCACATCATGCACCAGCGTTGATATTGGATGAAAAAGTGGAAAGGAGAGTAGATGAGATTTTG
>JAYVVD010000206.1:0-11377 GCA_043787295.1 Ferruginibacter sp.
TTTTCTATCATTTACAGCAATATTCAACCATCATTTTACCGTAAATGTTTTGTGCTGGGGTCCAATACCCGTAATGATTAAGCTTTTCCATTGCACCGGCAATGTAGATTTTATTTGTACTACGCCAAGTGGGGTAATTTCCAATCCGCCAAAACCAAAAAGCATGCTCTGTAAAAATCCTCCAGCACCGGTCGCAAAATATGGGTTTGTGCCACCGGCAGATTCAGATAAAACACCAAATGGATTTTTTTTATTTGGAATATGCGCTTCCTGAAAAGCCTGCCATGCTTTTGGACTGTTTCCAGCTCTAGCATAAAGTACTGCAAATATTGCATGTGTCATAGCCGGTGAGCCTTCCCCTATCCTACTTTCATAATACTCCAGGTCTTTTTTAATTTGTGCAGGGTCTGTAATTTCTTTAAGCGGGTAAGACAATAAATTAACATCGGTCTGTTTAATTTTTTCGCCTGCGTAAGTTGCATGCTCGGATGTAACGCCGTTTGGTAATTTTATGATCGGAATATTTTTTTCAACATCTGTCCAGACTGAATCTGCTTTTTCTTTTAAAATATTTGCCGCCATAATTGCATATTGCAAATTTGCTTTTGCAGCTGCATTGGTAAAGGCATTATTGTCTACGTTTTCAGCCCACTCATCTGCCGCCACCACATTTTTAATATCATATTTTCCGGGGCCATTTTTTTCAACCCGGCTTGCCCAAAAATCTGCACAGGCTTTTATTACAGGGAACCCTTTTTCTTTCAGCCACAATGTATCCTGAGTTACCGCAAAATAATTCCATGCTGCGATGGCAACATCTGCAGTTATGTGATGCTCAAACGGGCCACTCAGCGCCCACACAGGCGTTTCCTCGTTTCCGGTTCCAGCACTTTCCCATGGATACATTGCACCTTTAAAGCCATGTGCAAATGCGTTGTGTTGAGCCTGCTTTAGTCTTTCAAAACGATACTCAACCATACTTTTTGCCATTTCGGGATGCAGTAAAAGCATTGTAGGAAACATCCATAATTCTGCATCCCAAAAAACATGGCCATTATAACCCAGCCCGCTTAGACCCATCGGCGATGGGCTGTACGACGTGCCTTCTCTTACAAAGGAATATAAATGATACATGGCGGAATGTACATCTCGCTGGCTGTTGTCATCTCCTTCAATAATAATATCACTTTTCCAGAGTTCATCCCATGCAGCATTGTGAAATTGTAACAATCTTTTTGTACCCTGCAGTTTTGCATAAATAACATAGCGTTCTGCTTCATTTAGTGGATCATCATGCTGTGCAGTAGTTATAGAAGAACCGGCTATTGCAAAATGATATGTTGTGCCGGCTGCTAGGTTTTTTTTAAATTTTGAAAGATGCATATTGTTGTCCCACATTTCGTGTATTAACTGTGGTTCGCTGCCATGCAATTCATCAAACAAAAAAGTGGTGGACGATGCAAAAGTTAATTTACCGGTAGGGCTTTTTGCAGTAGAAGAAAGCAGACTTAATTTTGTGTGAGGGCGATCAATTTCATTGTAATAATTCTGTACATCTTTTAAAGCATCCGGTGCTTCCATTACACTTGCCGGTATAATTTCAATATTTTTTTTTGCCGTAATAGAAACATCAACCAGCACAGTATATGGCAGGTTTCTTAAGGCATAATAAGTGTAAGATATACTGGCTTTATCTCTGTAATCAAAGGTGGTTGTAATGCCTGCATGTTTCATATCCAACACCTGTTTCATATTACCCGCATCGGCATTACTTAAACGGTTACCATCAATATCCATATACATATTTACAAGGTTGAAACTTTGCAAAAAGTTGCTTACTCTTCCACGACCGTACTGGTCATAAGCTCCGTTAAGCACAACATCTTTACACTTAAAAACATTGGGTGACGATACAATACCGATTACGCCATTTGCAACTGTAACACCATAATAATCTTTTGGATCTATTTTGTCTGCAACTATTTTCCAAGTATCGGTTTTTTGAGAAAAAGAAAGGAGGGAAATAAAACAAAAACTTATTAAAAAAACTATTTTTTTCATACCAAGCAATTTTTTAGATCTTTAAATATAATTTATTACAACCAATTTATTCGCTAAAATCAAGGATAATTAAGAATTTGAAAAATGTTTGAATTACTTTGCGCACTTATTAATTTCTTATGAAAAAACTGTTGTTTTCTTTGTTGGTTTTATTTACGCTTATGGTTGCCGCTATTTATATTTTTATTCCGGTTAAAATTCATTTTAGAAAATCAATGAATGTACAAACAACTCCTAATAGTGCTGCCCGTTTTTTGGTGGATGAAAAAGTCTGGCACAACTGGTGGCCATCTAATTCGATCAATAACAATGATACACTTTTCCATTACAAGCAATATGAATATTACGTGAACTGGAAAATGATTATGGGTGACAGCATTCGTATAAAAACGAAAGATAGATATGTAAATTCGTTGCTTAATATTATTCCTATCAATAAAGATTCTACCAGTTTTCAGTGGGAAGGAGAATCATCCTCTGAATCAAATATTTTAAAAAGATTGCGTAATTATTTCATACAAAAAAAGTTAAAAGATAATGCTGACGAAATTTTTAAGTCATTAAAATCATATCTGGAAAATGAAGAAAATATTTATGGAATTAAGATAGAACATAAAATGGTTGTAGATACATTACTTATTTCCACAAAAAAAACATTTAATACATATCCAAAAACAGAACAGGTCTATGATATGATAAACGATCTAAAAAAATACATCAGCAATAATTCCGTTTTGCAAACAAACCCTCCTATGCTTCATGTATTACAAGACAGTGGCCTGTTTAAAACGATGGTGGCAATTCCCATTAGTAAAACAATAACAAATACAGACAAGTTTATTATTAAGAAAATGGTTGCAGGGAAAATTTTAATAACAGAAACCAAAGGAGGATCTGCAAATGCTGAAGCAACAATAAAAAAGGTAGAGCTTTATATGGACGATTACCACTTAATGTCTCCTGCAATTTCTTTTCAGTCTTTGGTTACAGATAGATTAAAAGAAATGGACAGTACAAAATGGGTAACAAAAATTTATTACCCGATTATGTAATAGAATTAAAGGTTCTAAATTATCTGTAATTCGCCTTAAAAATCCGAAAGTATTTTCTCAATGCACAGGTAATTGATGGAACAAATAAAAAAATCTCACGCAAAGAAACTAAAGAGCAAACCAACAAGATTTATTTTTTACTTGATGTTTCTTCTTTAACTTTTAATTATTGGCGTTAGATAAAATTGTTTTTTTCAAAAAAAGTATAATAATTAATTAAATAAATTTTCCTAATCTACTCAGCTTTAGTTTTTAAATTTTACTATCATTGCACTATCACTATTTCTGGCAATAACATAGGCTTCCTGTTTGCCAATATGTATTGGCTTTATATGACGAATCTGTCCTTTTATTTGTAGACCGTTCAATGTTTCACAACTAAAATTACCGTTGCCTTTATTTATTAATATTGTGCCGTAATCTGCATCATATCTACCCATTTCAATGTTGTTATCATAAAAATTTCCACCAATAAATATATCCGGCAAACCATCGTTATTGGCATTTACCACAACTGCATCTTTAAAAGAAGTAAACTGTGCAGCCATTGGCAATGCTTTTAACTCAAATTTTAAATTGCCTTTATTGATGAGTACAGCGTTGGAAAAATAATTTGCAGTAAATATATCTGCTTTTTCAAGTTTAGTTTGAGTAAACAAATCTGTTAAACTTGCTTTTGCAAAATCTTCGGCATACAAAAATTTATGTTTCATTACAGAAGGAATTTGCTTTTCCAACTCTGCCTTGTTTGCAAATGGAATCTCCTTTCCATTTAAAAAATAAGTAAGTATCTGTTCTTTTTTTCCGTTGCCATCAAAATCATTATAATACATTTTCACAGGCTCTTTTTCTGAAGCTTTCAAACGGCTGTTTGTGCCAAGGTTGCCTACAATTAAATCTATGTTACCATCATTGTTTACATCTACAGGCAGCATAAAATTCCACCATCCTTTTTTATCTGTTAATTCAGTTTTTATAAATTTGTGATGGTCATTTACAAATGCTGTAATACCTCCCCATTCCTGCGAAACCAATAAATCTTTATTGCCATCTTTATTAATATCAACCCACAAAGCCTGTGTTATAAAACCTATATGAGATAAGCCCGGCGCATATTGGTCCGTAACGTTTTTAAACTTCCCTGTTTTATCATTCAACAATAAATAAGATTGTGGAATTTGGCCGTACTCAAAAGGAACTGCCCTTGCACCTATAAAAAGATCTACAAATCCATCGCCATTAAAATCGTATGGTACAACACAAGAAGCAGTTAAATAAAGCTCACCAAAAGGGTTTTCGGATTTTGTAAAATTTCCCTTACCGTCATTTAAATATATTCTGGGTGTGTTATGGAAATCGTTTCCATAAAATTCATTACCGCCACTTGCAACTATAAGATCAATATTACCATCATTGTTTACATCCGCAAAAGTAGCATCTGTATTTTCGTATATACTATCTCTATCCAAAACCGGTTGTAAACTTTTTATAAATTTTCCATTCTTTTGCTGCAAAAAAATAGCGTTTTTTTTATCACGGCTACTGCCAATAAAAATATCTTCTAATCCATCTTTATTTATATCTCCCACAGCAAGTGCCGGTCCTTCGGTGGAAAACATTCTTGGTATTAAAGACTCTCTGTCAAATTCTACAAAATGATTTTCTTCGTGCAGATAATTAAAATTTACATCTTTCGTAATATCGACTATTTCTTTCGAAGGATTTTTTATCCGATCTGTTAAACGGGTATAATCATACTTTGGCAATCCCTGCTTATATTCAAAATTTAATAACTTTCTGCCATCTTTAAGTTTTCCAATATTTTGGTAGGTATTATCAGGCCAAATAATTAGAACAGAATCTATGATAGTGTTAACCATTCCCACAAGTATGGGTGTTTCCATACTACTTAAAAAACCTCTTACAGGGAATTTTTCATAAGTACGCACTTCTGTTTTATTTGCATATACAATTATTTTTGATCCTATTGCATGTATATTTTGAGACGATCCTTTTAAATCTATTGCAACGGAGGATGGCATGTTTGGCTGGCTTTGTTTGTTTTCATAAATCAGCGCTGCGCCGTTAATATTACTTGTTACAATATCTGCATCTCCATCATTATCAAGATCGGCATAAATGCTGCCATTAGAAAATGTTAGTGGATTATTTTCTATGCGGTTTTCTTCATCAATAAAAGAAAGATCGCCATTGTTTTTGTAAAATTTATTGGGCAGTTTTATTTCTGGAAATTTATTTATCAATGCAAGATCTTTTTCATCCACACTATTTTCATGAATTTTTTGTTGCACCTCTCCGTTAGAAATAAAATTGATGTAATCAATATCATTCATTCTTTTTGGAATACCGTTTGAAATAAAAAGATCCTTTAACCCATCATTATCAAAATCGGTGAACAATGCTGCCCAAGACCAATCTGTTGCTGCTACTCCTGCATACAGACCCACTTCACTAAACATACCATTGCGTCTGTTAAATTGCAAATTATTTCTTGTATATTGGTGAGAATATCCGCTACTGATTTTAAAATTAAAAATATCGTATGGGTCTTCACCAAGCGATCTTTTTAAAATATAAGGATCAGAGGGCAACATATCCATAGAAATAATTTCAGGAAATGCATCGTTGTTAATATCTGCCACATCTACACCCATAGAGTATTGGCTTGTGTGCATCATCCGCTGCTCTCCCTCTTCTTTAAAAGTTCCATTTTTTTGGTTGATATACAAATAATCATTTTCATGAAAATCGTTTCCAACGTATATATCAGGATAACCATCAAGATTAATATCTGCAATACAAACGCCCAACCCGTAGCCTATTGCAGTACTTTGTATGCCGGTTTGTTTTGTAACATCGGTAAAGTGACCACCAGAATCATTCCTATAAATTCTGTCGCCAGATAATTCATTGTATGTGCCTATAAAATCTGCTCTTGGTTTAAATGTTCCATTTTGATGTACAGAATGGTTCAATAAAAACATATCAAGATCACCGTCGTTATCATAATCAAAAAAAACTGCCTGTGTGCTAAATCCAGAGAAATCCAAACCATATTCATGTGCTTCATCTTTGTAGTATGGCACTCCGTTTTTATCAATGCCTTTGCAAATAAGCAACTGATTTTTACTTTTTAATGTTTCATACTTTCCAACCCTGCAAACATAAATATCGAGCAAGCCATCATTGTTTATATCTATTACAGAAATGCCTGTACTCCAACCACCATCATCTGGAATGCCAGCCTCATTTGTAACATCCTTAAATTTTAAACCGCCTTCGTTTAAATATATTTTATTCTGATGCTGGTTAGATGCAAAGAATAAATCTATTTTTCCATCGTTATTAAAATCGCCTGCACCCACACCACCCCCATTATAAAAATACATGTACTTAAAAAGATTAAAATCCTTGTTGTATGAAAGATCATTGCTAAAATCAAGTCCGGTTTTTTTATTATCCAACGTTACAAACATCGGTGCTTCTTTTGGTTTGGATTTGCACCCAGCCATAAGAAAAAAGAACAGCACAGAAATATAAATTATTCTTGGTAATTTTTTTTTTTGCATTATTTTTTTAATTGATACAAAACAGGAAAGTCATTATTGCGAACTGCAAGTAAATATTTTTTATCTCCGCCAACTATCGTTTTGATGTCTTTAATTTCTCCGGTTAAATTTAAGCCGGAAGCAGTTGCAGGTAAAACATTAAAAATACCTTTGCCATTATTTATTAAAACACTACCAAAGCTTGCATCCAATCGACCAAACTGTGGTGGAAAACCAAATTTATTGCCGCCAATTATTAAATCCGGTTTTTTATCATTATTTATATCTGTAACACAAATGGTGTTAATGCATGAAAGCTGGGCTTGTACAGGCAATTGTTGAATAGAAAAATTTCCATTACCATTATTTATTGCAACAATAGAGCTACAAAAATTAAAGGTTTTTACTACTGTTTTGTCAATTATATCTTTTGTAAATAATTGCTGAATAGATTTGGCTGCAAAATCACTGTTTTTTAAATTATCCTTTTTTAAGAAAGGAAACTGTTCAGTAACATCTTTCTTTAAAAAAACCGGCATATCCTTTTCATCAATTGTTCTTGTTATAAACTGATCTGTGTATCCATTTTTATCAAAATCAGTCAGCCACATTTTTACTGGATGCTTGATGTCGGGTTTTAAATAAAAATTTTCTCCAATATTTCCTAAAATAATATCTTCTCTACCATCTCCATTTACATCTGCTGCGGCAACAGATTGCCACCATCCATATAAATTAGTAAGATTTGTATTCTTTACTTCTGTAAACTTTTTATTTTCATAAGAAAAAATTCTTGGTGCCATCCATTCACCAACAATAATTAATTCTTTTTTTTTATCCCCGACCACATCTGCCCATACAGCACCTGTAACCATTCCTATTGAAGCAATTTCTTTGCTTAACGTATTTGTTGCATCAGTAAAATGCCCTTTGCCATCGTTTATGTATAAATAACTTTGCGGAGAAACACCATAAGAAAAAGGAACACTTCTTCCACCAACAAAAAGATCTTCATCACCATCGCCATCAAAGTCATAAGCCACTGCCACAGCAATATTCATATTGTTATTTGGAAAAGCGCCTGTATCAATTTCAAAATTTCCTTTACCGTCATTTTTATATAAGCGATGCTGTAATTGTCTCTCATTGGGCTGTACATTATTACCACCTGCACCTATAAATAAATCAAGATCACCATCCCCATCACAATCAAAAAAAGTTACAGCCACATCTTCAAAATCTGCATACAGTTTAAAAATGGGTTCGTCTTTTTTTATAAAGCCACTTGGAGTTTGCAAATACAATTGCCCCGCCTGTCCTTTTGCACCAGCAATATAAATATCTTCCAACCCATCTCCGTTTACATCACCTTTGGCAATGTGCGGGCCTTCCTGGGATAGCATTTCAGGTAAATTTCTTTCATTATAAAAATCTACAAAATCATCTTCATTGTGTTTGTCAAATTTATTTTTTACCGGAATTAATAAAGTTTCTTTTGAATATACTGCATCAATATAAATATTTCCTTTTTGTAAAGGCTGCTGTATTTGGTGCACAATATTGATTGCAGGCTTATCAAATTTTGTATAAGTTCTGTCCGGCCAGATGACCAACATAGAATCTATCACAGTATTTTTCCCCAAGCCTATGATCTGTTTATAATCTACGGATGATTGAAAACCACGGGCTGGAATAACTTCTCTGTAATAAATATCCGTCCCTATAAAAATTTTTATTTTACTGCCTACGGCAAAGCTGTTTTTTCCTGTGCCTTTTAAATTAATGCCTATGTAATTATTTTTATTTATTTGCCTGCTGTTATTTCTGTAAACAAATGCTGGTTGGTTTTCGTTATTTATTACAATATCGAGGTCTCCATCGTTATCCAAATCGCCATAGGCAACGCTGTTGCTAAAACTTGGTTTGCTAAACCCCCATTTATTACCCACATCACTAAATTGGAGATTGCCATTATTTTTAAATACCCTGTTGGGCAAGGGAGTTACAGGTAAGCGTTTCAGCAATTCATCAATTTCTTCTTTTCTTCCTGTTTCCTGTATTTGTTTATGTACGTCGTTGAACAAAAAATCCAGAAAATCTAAATTACCCAGATCTTTATTGATGCCGTTACAAATAAAAACATCGTTCCATCCATCATTGTCTGCATCAAACATCAGTGCGCCCCAGCTCCAATCCGTTGAAGACATGCCTGTATAATTTGCAGCTTCAGAAAAAGTACCGTTCTTGTTATTTATTTGCAAAGCATTTTTTACAAACTGATGATAGAGCCCGGCTTTTTGTTTGCTCTTATACAAATCATAATTATCGAAAGTGCCGGTGGTTTTTAAACGATAATCATCTTCGGGACGCATGTCTGTAGTAAATATTTCGGGGTAACCATCATTGTTTATATCTGCAAGATCGCTGCTCATTGATGACATACTTGTTTGCTGCAAATGCGATTCCATTTCATCTTTAAATGTGCCGTTTTTTTGGTTGATATACAAATAATCTTTTTCAATAAAATCATTTCCTACATAAATATCCGGGTATCCATCATTGTTTATATCTCCAACAGAAACGCCCAAACCAAAGCTTAATAACCCTGAATGTAAACCGGCTTCTTTTGTGACCTCTTTAAAATGCCCGTTATCATTTCTGTACAAATGATTTCCTCCACCTTTTAAATTTTCGGCAACATTCCATTTAGAAATATCTGCATCTCTCATATTCGCATAGTTAAGTGAACCGAATGGCACGGGGCTATTGTTGATTATAATACAATCAAGATCACCGTCCATATCATAATCAAAAAAAGATGCCTGCGTACAGTAACCGGAAATATCTAAACCATATTCGGCAGCAGATTCTGTGAAACTCAAATTATGGTTATTGATGTATAATTTATTTTTTCTGTTGCCATCATTTATATGCCCTGAATTGCAAACGTAAATATCCAGCCAGCCGTCGCCATTCACATCTACCAAGGTTACTCCTGTGCTCCACATGCCATCTTGTTTCAAGCCAGATGAAGCAGAAATGTCTTCAAACTTCATATTTCCTTTATTAAGAAATAATTTATTTTCACCCATATTGCTTGTAAGAATTACATCTGCAAGACCATCATTATTTATATCGCCAATGGCTACACCACCACCATTATAAAAATTACGGTAATCAAAGCTGTTGTCTTTCTTAGAATCTATAACAGTATTTGTAAAATTTATTCCGCTACTATCAAGCAGTGTAAAAAGTGTTTCTTCCTCAACTGGTTTCTGTTTGCAGCTGGTATTAAAAATTGTAAAAAACAAAAACGCAATAAGCCAACGTAAAATTGTTTCACTCTTTTTATTTTTATTTAGATGAGAAATTTTCAAATTGCAATTATGATATAGTTGCCTAAAATTATTTAGTTTGTTGGTACAATACAGGAACTTTATCATTTTGCGTTATTATAAAATATCGATGATCTTTTCCTTTTATTTGTTTAATATCTTTTATTTCTCCCGGTAATTTGATACCAGATGCTGAAGGGTTCATCCAATCAAAAACGTTGTTACCTTTATTTATCAACACATCTCCAAAGCTTGCATCCAACCTGCCAAACTGGGGAGGAAAATTAAAATTATTTCCTCCGGCAATTATATCAGGCTTGCCATCATTATTTACATCTGTTACCTGTAATGCATTTACAGATGATAGTTGAAGCCGGACCGGTAATTTTTGTATAGCAAAATCTCCTTTACCATTATTTATGGCAATGATGGAGCTGCAATAGTTAAACATTTTTACAACTGCTTTTTCTAATAATTCTTTTTTAAATAACTGCTGAATTGTTTTCGTTGCATAATCTGCATTTTTCAGATTTTGCTTTTTAAGTCCCGGAAATTGATCCGTTAATTCTTTTTTTAGGAATACAGGTTTATCAGTTCCATCAATAGTGTAAGTAAGTATTTTATCTATAGTAGCATTCTGGTTAAAATCGTTTATCCAAAGTTTTGCAGGGTGAAATGCATCTGGATGGAGATAAAAATTCTCTCCTACATTTCCAAAAATAAGATCCTGTTTGCCATCGCCGTTTAAATCCGCAGCAGCTACTGTTTGCCATAAACCATATAAAGAATTTAGGACAGATTTATTTTCAACAAAATGATCGCCATTAAAAGAATAAATATGTGGCGCCATCCACTCACCTGTTATAATTAATTCCTTTTTTGCGTCCCCTAAAACATCAGCCCATACTGCACCAGTAATCATACCTAAGTGGGAAATATCTGGATTTTTTGTAGCAGCTATATCTTTAAAATGGCCTTTACCATCATTTACATATAAATAACTTTGAGGAGAAGTCCCATATTCTCTTGGTACATTTCTTCCTCCTACAAAAAGATCTTCGTAACCATCATTATTAAAGTCATAGGCTGCTACTGTCCCAATGTTCATATCGTTTGATTGAAATGAAGTTACATCAATTGAGAAATTACCTTTACCATCATTTTTAAATAATCGGTTTTGCAGCTCCCTGCTGCCCGGTGGATTTTTATTACCGCCTGATCCAATAAAAAGATCCAGATCGCCATCGCCATCTGCATCAAAAAACAAAACTGCATTATCTTCAAAATCTAAAAATTGCTTAAAGCCCGGTTCATCATGTTTTATAAATGTTCCATTGCTTTTTTGAAAATAAATTTGTCC
>JAYVVD010000207.1:0-2586 GCA_043787295.1 Ferruginibacter sp.
CAGGAAATGCTTGGACATGAAAGTATCACTACCACAGAAATTTATACTCACCTGGACCGAGAATTTTTACGAACTACTTTACAGCAGTTTCATCCTGCATTTAATAAGTAATTAATTGGATTTTGAAGCGAGCGGCGGCTCTATAAAAGTGTTTTCTGATACAGACTTAGACTTAGTGACAATTTTACATCGGTAATCTTTAAAAATACTTTGCCATTTTAAATTTAAAACACCAAAGATTCCTTCTTTAATAATGCCTTTGTTCATTTTGCTTGCGCCAAGTTTTCTGTCTTTAAAAGTAATTGGTACTTCTTCTATTTTAAAACCCAATTTCCACGCAGCAAATTTCATTTCTATCTGAAAAGCATACCCAACAAATGTTATAGCATCTAAATTTATTGTGCTCAGTACATTTGCTTTATAACATACAAAACCCGCTGTTGGATCTTTTATTGGCATAAAAGTAATAATGCGTGTGTAAAGTGATGCACCTTTTGAAAGCGCAATTCGATCAAGAGGCCAGTTTTCCACTGCACCATTTTTTACATATCGAGAGCCAATTGCTACATCTGCTCCATTAAAAGCCGCCTGGTAAAGTCTTTCCAAATCCTTCGGATCATGAGAAAAATCTGCATCCATCTCAAAAATATATTCATACCTCTTATTTAAAGCCCATTTAAAGCCATGAATGTAAGCGGTACCCAAACCAAGTTTTCCCTTTCTTTCTTCGATGAACAATTTTCCGGAAAATTGCATCATTAAAGACTTTACAATTTGTGCTGTGCCATCCGGAGAACCATCATCAACAATAAGTACATGAAAATCATTTTGAAGATTCATTACTGCAGTAATGATGGCTTCAATATTTTCACGTTCATTGTAAGTAGGTATGATAACTATTTTATTCAAAAATGGAGGATATTTAAGTCAAAAATAATTGATAATAAGTAAACTTATCTATTAAATTTTACAGCATTTATTTCTTTAAAAGTGTTCTGTTAAACAACTCTGTCAGTTTCTTCTTTGTATGCATTGGAAATTCACCTTTCATCATCCAGTCGTAATATTGTGGTTCTTTTTTAAGAACAGCAGCAACAGACATTCCTTTATACTTTCCAAAATTAAAAACTTCGTTTCCGTTTGTGTCAAAACTAAATCTTCGGGCGTAGTCCACAATTTTCTCTTCACCAATAACGCCAAGCAGCGAATCTACAGTTGTTCCAAGTTTCTCATATTTCTTTAACTGGGCTTCCAACACCTCTATTGTGGCATTTATATCGGCTTCGGCACTGTGCGCATCAACCAATTCTTTTTCGCAGAAAAACTGATAGGCTGCTGATAATGTGCGTGGCTGCATGGTGTAAAAAATATGCTGTACATCTACCATTCTTCTGTTACTTAAATCAACATCAACACCAGCTCTTAAAAATTCTTCCATTAACATTGGTATATCAAATCTGTTGCTGTTGTATCCGCCGAGATCACAGTTTTCTAAAAACTGCCTTATCTCATTTGACATTTGTTTAAAAGTAGGTGCGTCTTTTACCATGTCATCCGTAATACCATGTATGTCGCTCGTTATCTGTGGTATCGGCATTTGCGGATTTATCAATCTGCGTTTTGCAATCCTGTTACCGTCGGGCATTATTTTTACAATTGCTAATTCAACAATTCTGTCATTGGTAAGGTTTACTCCCGTTGTTTCAAGATCTATAAAGGCAATAGGCCTCGTAAGTAGTAGCATAGTTATTGGTTAAATAAGAAGATTTTTAATTACTGCAATATACATCTTTGAAGAAAACTTAAGCCTTTGATAATAATAAATGATAATTAAATTCGTTTAAAGGAATAAATTATATTTGTATTTTAGAAATCCTTACTATGAAAAAAATAACAATTGCGTTTGTTGCCCTTTTTGCTTTGGCAATTTTTGTGACAAGTTGCGGTAGCAGTCGGAAAATTGGCTGTCCAAATAATCAAGGAATCATCCATTAAAAAAGATACATGAACTGGAAAGAATTTACAAATGAAGAAGGGCTGGAAGAAATAACAAAACGTTCTATAGAAAAGTCTCAGGTCATTTTTAAACACAGTACAAGATGCTCCATTAGCAGCATGGCTAAAAGCCGTTTAGAAAGAGCAAAAGAACCACAGGGAATAGATTTTAATTACCTTGACCTAATCGCCCACAGAAACATATCTGCAAAAATTGCTGATGCTTTTGATGTGCCACATGAATCGCCACAAATACTGATAATAAAAGATGGCAAATGCATTTATGATGAAAGTCACAGTGCTATTAGTATGGATGAAATAGTTGAAGCGGTTGCGTAGAAAAATGTAAAAAAAATAAAACCCTCATTGTCAATGACAATGAGGGTTTTATTGAACGAATCAAATCTATTAAGGTTTTTTCTTCATGTTATCTGCGCCTTCTTTCATTTTATTACCTGCACGATCAAGTAATTTTGCAGCGCCTTCTTTTAAATTAACTGCGCCTTCTTTAAGTTTATCAGCACCCTGCTGAATTTTATCACCTGCACGACCAATGGTTTGCAAAATATTTCCTTCCTTATCAATCATACT
>JAYVVD010000208.1:0-3121 GCA_043787295.1 Ferruginibacter sp.
CCCAGGTTGAAGCCTAATAACCCTGGCCCTATTTTTTGATTTCTTGCAAGCATAAATCTGATGCTGTTTGCAAAACCTAACCCATGTATAAAACCAAAAAAAAGCGCAAAAAAATAATTGAGTTGTAAACTCTTTACATCAAACTCTTTTACAAAAAAATTAAATATTGCTGTGATGATGATGGTGATTGGAATAAAAAATTCTACCCATTTTTCATTGGCACGTATTACATCATATATACTTAATGCGAGTGTGAGTGAATGTCCAATGGTAAATGCTGTTACTAATACTAAAACTTTTTTCCAGTCTTTTAAAATATAAATTGCTGAAAGTGCTACGATAAAAAGTTGGTGATCGAGTGCATTAAAACTGATTATATGATGCCAGCCTTCATTAAAAAAAAATGCTAAATCGTTCATGCCTGCTGTAAGCTTTAATACTTTGCGTTATGTTTGTAATGGTTTATTCAAATATAAAAGTAATCGGCAATTTTAAGGTAATATGACAAGTTTATTGTATAAGTGGATGTTGGTATCATTAATGTATGTACCCTTTGGCGTCAATGTACATCATCCCATATTTGTTAGTGTTATAGAAATTGAACACAATGCAAAAGAGAAAACACTTGAGGTGAGCTGTAAAATTTTTACAGATGATTTTGAAAAGACACTTCGTAAAGATTATAAAACGCATGTAGATTTATTGGATGAGAAAATAAAACCCGCTATGGATAAACTGGTAAATGATTACGTACAAAGGCATTTAAAAATAGCGGTAGAAGGTAAAATAGTTGCGTTAAAATATTTAGGATTTGAAAAAATTGAGGAAGGAATTTACAGTTATTACCAAGCCGATAACATATCAGTTCCTAAAAAAATAGAAGTAACAGACAATGTATTATTGGAATTTAATGCACAACAAATGAACCTGGTGCATATAACAGTGGGCGATGAAAGAAAAAGTGCAAAATTAGCAGGCACAGAAAATAAAGTTACTATGCAATTTTAAAATGCGGCAATTTAATCATCCATTTCCTCCTTTAATTCTTCTGAAACTACTACCAGTATTTTATCTATTCGCTGCCCATCCATATCAATAATTTCCAACGTAAAATCTCTCCATTCAAATTTTTCACCTGTGGCGGGAATATGTTCCAGTTCGTGCAATACAAAACCGGCAAGTGTATCAAATTCATGTTCGCCTTCGTTCATCCAGTCTGCTCTTTCAAAATAGCTGAGAAAGTCGTAAAAACCAATTTGCGCATCTATTAAAAAACTGCCGTCTTCTCTTTTTACAATTCCATATTCTTCCTGTCCGGTTTGTGGTACATCGCCAATAATCGCTTCCAGTATATCGTTTAGCGTAATCATTCCTTCCAATGTGCCATATTCGTTTACTATAAAGGCTGAATGGATTCTGGTGCCTTTAAATTTCTCCAGCAACTGATATGCTGAATTATTTTCCGGCACAAATAACGCCGGCTTCATAATATCGCTGAGAGGCTTATCAGGGTTACTTTTAAGAAGGTCTTTTACATAAACTATGCCTTTAATATTATCAACCGTTCCTTCACATACGGGGAAAGTGCTGTATATAATATCGCCAAATTTATTTTTAATATCGGTAAGTGTATCATTTATATTGTACCACATAATATCAGTGCGGTGGGTCATTAAAGAAGTAATGTTTCTGTCACCTAAATGAAAAACCCTTTCAATAATATCTTTTTCATCTTCTTCAATAGAACCATGTTCACTTCCTTCAGAAATCATTGCTTTAATTTCTTCTTCGGTCACAGCACTGTCACTTGCTTTTTTTATATTAAATATTTTAAAAATGATGTTTGTGATGCCTGATAAAAACCATACGAAAGGAAGCATTAATGTGGAAAGAAAGTTCATAGGTATAGCAATACTTCTGGCAATTTTTTCAGCACGGAGCAAACCAAATTTCTTTGGAATTAATTCACCGAAAATAATTGATAAAAAAGTTACCAAAATAACCACTATTGTTGTTGCAATTCCATTCGCATATTTTTCAGTAAAAGCCATCTGCTCAAAATAGGGAGCAAGTAATTTGCTGAATTTATCTTCTGCATATACACCCGTTAATATGGCTATTAAAGTAATGCCTATTGTTGCTGTGCTTAAAAATTTTTCTGGATTATTTGCGAGTTCTAGTGCTGCTTTTGCTTTTAAATCTCCTTTTGCTGCGAGCCCTTCCAGTCTGCCTTTGCGTGCACTTACCAACGCAATTTCACTCATTACAAAAAGGGCATTTAATAATATAAGAAGAAAAAGTATAAAAACTGCTGTCATGTCGACGAAAATCTTATTAAAAAATAATTGTATGTTACTGTTGTAAAGATATTAATATGAACCTAATTGCTATTTTATTTTTAAAATAACACAATCTTCGGTAAGTTCGTTTCTTCTGCTTGGTATCAAAAATTTTATTTTTAACCTGCTAACCCCGTATGTAGGCACTTTGTAAATAACATCAAAAGATTTGCCTGCATTTATAATATCATTTAATCGGGCTTCTTTTAAAATAATATAATCTCCTTTTACGATTTTATTTACACTGTCTTTATGGGCAATTATTTCATTGCTGTAAAAATGTATAGAGTGAAATATTTTTTCCTCATAAATAAAAGTATTTGCCAGTGGTAAATTATTTTTTTTAATAAACCTGCCAATTGTATTACCAGCCTGGTATTGTAGCAATGCAGGATAAATCCAACCGTTTAAAAATAAATTTATCAATAGAAAACTAAAGACAGAAAGCTTTATAAGATAATGAGAAACTTGTTTTCTCGTAAAATAGAAATAAAATAAAACAAGCAATGCTGCATAACAAACAATCAGCCATAATGGTGCAGGGAAACTATATGCAAGTAAAATAAAGAGCGCAATGTGCAATAAACAAAAAATAATAAAATGACTTTTTTCTAAAAAAATGCGCATTTTAAGATGTTGTTCGTTGTAAAGATTATATAAAAATTTAGCAGTTATGATGGCTGCAAAAGGAAACACTACAAAAATGTAATGAGGCAACTGGTATTTGCTGGAACCCAGTGCAAGATACCCAAGAGTAAAACCACCCATACAGATCCATTCAG
>JAYVVD010000209.1:0-2826 GCA_043787295.1 Ferruginibacter sp.
CCACGCATTTCTTTCCAGTGCATACATATTATACATAAACCAGTATGCAGGCATTACAACCAATTGATCGTTTGCTACATCATTGCTGATTAAACTAAAGGGAATGGTGATATTTAGCTCCGCAGGAAAATCTCCTTTTGCTATAATTATAAACGATGCAAATTTAGAATTGTGTTTTAAGCTGACGCAAAGTCCCGGCCAAAACCCACGCCCTGCCTGTATTTCACCATCTGCACTGCGGCTATTATGGTTACTGCCAATAGTTGCCCCTGCTGCCATATTGCTTTGTCCCATAATAAGTGCAGCACATAAAAATGAGTTGTTGTGATGCTGTTCATGGTTTGGAAAAATAAGAGAATTTAAAACTTCGCAGCACGAAATTGTAGAGTTGTTGCCGAGATAAGAGTTGATTAATCTTGCACCATATTTTAACTGAGAATGAGATGCTAATATAAAACGCACTGCTTTTACACCATAAAAAATTCTGCAACCAAAGCCTACAATTCCATTTACCAGTTCACACCCTTCACCAACCTGAGTTTTTCTTTCTGCATCACTGTTAATAGTTACATTTTTTATTTTATTTGCACCCTTTAAATAAGCATCACTACCTATCCAAACATCTTTTAAAATACCACAGTTTTTTATAACTGTGCGCTCTCCAATTTTACCATAATATCCTCTTTTATGATCAAGTTGTTTTTGGGTAAACTTTTTAAACTGGTTCAATAATTTATCCTCTTCTCTATATTTACTCCACATAAAGGCATCGCCTGGCAACATACCATTAAAAGGTAAAATGCTTCTTCCACCATTTTCATTACAGACTTCCACCCACGTTCTTGTGCTTTCATCTTCTCCCTCTTTAATGATACCATTACCAAACTTTGAATAATCAGTTGTGGCGAGTTCGTGCACATTTGCAATCATCGCATTTTCTGAAATAATAAAATGGCTTAAATAATCAACATTATCAATACACACATTATCTCCAAGGTCGCAACTTATAATAGTACTGTTATACACGCCAACAGCCATACGAAAATTGTGAAATTCTTTATACAACGGTTCAAGTAAACCTATACGGACAAGGCCATAAAATTTGCAGTTTTTTATAAGTGTTGCATTAAAATTTTCTGTAACTAAAATTTTATTCCAGTTGTCAGATATATTTCTATTGTGTATTAAAGTATCTAATTCTGCAGTTGTGAGTGCTCTGTACGCCTTTCCATCATTTTGTATATTTCTTATGTGATATTCATCTTCGCCATCCGGAATATACTTTGGATCCATAAAATTATAGCCAAGTTCTTTAACAGGATGTGTTTGTATAATGTTCATATTTTATTGTCTAATGAAAATGAAATCTTTTTCGATATAGCTAATTCTTTCATTTATTTACTACTGCATTTTCCAGTCAGGTATTCTTCCCGGCGTATAGGGTGCACCCTTCTGTTCTAACTGAATTTCAATTTTTTTAATTTCCTCCCCCACAACTTTTATTTCTGCAAGTACAGGCGAAAACTGTTGCGCTGCAACTGTGTAAGAATTCAAATAAGAATTAGTTGGTGAAGTTGTTGTGTTTATCAGGTTTTGCATGATATCACTAATTCTTGCTGCTACGGAAGTTGGGGCTGAAAATTCTCTTCTGGTTAAAGCCTCATCGCCATTTAAAATAATATCAGTGGCCTGCAACCTGCTTTCCAAGGTAAGAATTTCTTTCATAATAGATGGCTCAATGCCTGCAGTTACCAAAACAGTTTCTTTGATACTTTTCAGTTTATTATTTAGCTCAATTCGATAGTTATTGGTGCCATCAAAGGCACGTTTAAGTTCTGATACTTTCTTGCCAAATTCAGCCATCATTTTTCTATCTGCTATAGACAGCGCTGCCATGTTCAAAGACTCAATTGTAAAAGGCTGGGAAGAAACGAGCTCTGTAAAATTTCCATCCTCAAATTTGCTTAAAGAAACATTGTAATTGCCAGGCATTACAAATATTCCTCTTGCTCTTGAGTTAGTTCCATCCGTTTCATCCGTCGCAGAAATATTTACCGGGGATTTTGCATCATTTCTAAAGTCCCAGTTTATTCGGTTGATTCCTTTCTTTACACCGGTCTTCAGCCTTCTGACAACACTGCCTGTTTCATCGGTAATTGTGAAAAGTAGATATGGTGCAGGTTGTGCGTCTTCCATTCTTAAAGAATCCATGGTTGGGTAATAAGGAGCTTCACCTTTTTTTATCTTTTCATTTTCAGAAAACTGCCGTTTTTCTTTTAAAGTTTTACTATCATTTTTAATAAAATAAGTAAATACAGCACCTGGTTTTGGGTTTGGTGTATTCCAGTAACTTTCTCCCTGAAAACCTTTCTCTCTGGTACCTAACGGTGTAGATTCCATATACATCCAGGCTTTTTTAATAGGAGAAATAAATGCACTTTTCTGTAAGTCTTCTTTCTTTAAATTTCTCAGCGGACTAAAATCATCCAGCACATAAAAACCACGTCCAAAAGTGGCAATTACAAGATCGCTCTCCCGCTTTTGTATCTCCATATCTTTTACTGCCAGCGTAGGTAAACCGCCTTTTAATTGTGTCCAGTTAGCGCCACCATCAATAGAAAAATATACACCAAATTCTGTTCCGGCAAAAAGCAGATTTGAATTTACATTATCTTCTGCAACGCAATAAACGGTTCCTCTCACCGGCAAATTATTTTGAATGGGCAACCATGTTATTCCGCCATCTGTAGTTTTAAAAAGATAGGGTTTAAAATCGCCGTAACGATGATGATTAAAAGCTGCATAAGCAACATTTTTATTTTTTGA
>JAYVVD010000210.1:0-2507 GCA_043787295.1 Ferruginibacter sp.
GTTTTTTCATTCAGCAAACTTACAATTTCTGTTTTGCTGCAATTAAAACCAAATTACGACGCTTAAAAAATATCCATCCAATAATTACAAGAAGAAATAAAGGCCAAATTGATACAGCACTGATAAAGATGTCTGCAATAAAATTACACCCGGTTTTAAAAGCTGAGATGAGTTTTGTTACAAATCCTGGATTATCATTGTTAGGATTATAACCAGCCATCGGTTGATAAAAAGTAAGATTGATTGTGCTGAAAGCAGATTGGTGAGATAAATAATTCACACGGCCCGAAGCAGATTCTATTTCTTCCTGGATATCGTTTATTTCACTTTGAACTTTTAAAACATCTTCCATATTTTTAGACTGCTTTAAAAATTCAAGGTATTTTAAACGCATTTGTTCTTTTGCCTGCAATCTCGATTTTGTATCCACCACTTCACCAGTAACATCTTCAGTTGTGATCTTCTTTTCTATTATTTTTTCTGCACCAGGCAACTGTGTCATTATTGATTCAAATTGTTCTACCGGAACTTTAATTGAAATTGTAGATTCAATTTTTCCATCTGATTCATTTTGTTCTTCATTCGCAACATAGCCACCGTACTGCTGTGCAGCCTTATGAACTATGTCAACATACGATTTAAAATCTTTTACTTCTAATTTTAAGATTGCAGTTTTAATAATTTTTTTATCCCAGTCATGGTTTTGCCCGGGTGTTCCTTGTAGTACATTTGTGTTTATTGTTGCTGTGGTATCTGTTGCCAAAATATTATCAGCAAAACCTTCCCCTTTTGATTGAACAGGAACTTTTGATTGAGCAGGAGCTTTTAATTCTAAATCCTTCGTTTCAAATTTGGAGTCTGATGATTTTTTACTGCATGATAAAATGAAAGTGAGGATGAGTAATAGAAAAAAAATCTTTTTCATATAAATAAGTTTTAGGTGAGATGCTTATTTATACAAATTGCATAAAAATAGTAACCGCAGTAAAATTGTTAAAAGAAAATGATGGTCATTTTTCTCCCGACAGTTCCATAATTATTTTCCATTCTTTTTCTGTAACGGGCTGAACAGATAATCTTCCCAAGCGTACAAGCGCCATTTCCTGCAAACGCTTATCGGCCTTTATTTGTGAGAGTGTAACAGTGTTTTTCAATTTCTTTACAGGCTTAAGATCAACAGCAACCCAATTGGTCTCTTCTGTTGTTGGATCCTGGTAAAATTCTTTTGTGATCTTTGCAATGCCTACAATTTCCATCCCTTCATTGCTGTGATAAAATAAAACTTCATCACCTTTCTTCATTGCCTTTAAATTAATTCTTGCAGCATAATTTCTTACACCACTCCAAAAGGTTTGTTTGTCTTTTACAAACATATCCCAACTATAAACATTGGGTTCTGATTTTACTAGCCAATACATTATTTATGATTTAGTGATTGCTGATTTACATCGTACATCTTACTTCATACATCGTACATCACTATTCCCATCCGCTTGCCAGTACATCTGCAAGATGCATGGTTTTTATCGGCAATCCTTTTCCTTTAATATAACCATCAATATGCAGCAGGCAACTTGTATCAGTAGAGATAATATATTCAGCACCTGTTGCCAATGCATGATTCACTTTTTGATCTGCCATCGCAATTGATATCGCATCAAACTTTACGGCGAAGGTGCCGCCAAAGCCACAACAGGTTTCGTTATCAACCATCTCAACCAATTCAAGCCCTTTTACATTTTTTAAAAGTTGTCTTGGACCTTCTTTTATTTTACATTCTCTAAGCGCTGCACAACTGTCGTGATAAGTGGCTTTTGCATTCAGCTTTGCACCGTAGTTGGTTATCATTAAAACATCAGTTAAAAAAGAAGAAAATTCATAGATGCGGCTGCCCAATTCTTTTACTTTATTATGCGATGAAGAGTTTTCAAATAATTTACCGTAATAATTTTTTACAAAACCAACACATGAAGCGCTGGGGGCAACTATGTAATCGGTGGTATCAAAATCTTTTAAAAACTTTGAAGCCACATCCCTTGCTTCATCCCAAAAGCCAGCGTTAAATGCCGGCTGTCCACAACATGTTTGGTTGGTATTATAATACACTTCGCAGGTTGCTTTTTCCAAAACCTTTACCATATTAAATGCAGTTTCAGCATATAACTGGTCAACAAAACAGGGTATAAATAATTGGACTCTCATTTATTAACTTTTTCAAATTCTTTAATTGATAATTTTTTGTCATTTACCGGATCATAAAATTTAATCTCCATACTTTTTGAATTTACATAAATCTGATAATATGTTTCAAATCTTAATTCTCCGCTGTAACCTGCCTGAACAAAAATTTCATTAGGAATATTTCTGACAGTATCCATTAAGAATGCTATTCCGTGTTTATGGTTACTAAAGGAATCTATATAATCATTGCTGCTTTTTATAATTGGCAATTTAACTAATGTATCGAAAATTTTATTTTGCAAAACAGTATCAACTGCATCCAAGGA
>JAYVVD010000211.1:0-4013 GCA_043787295.1 Ferruginibacter sp.
AATATTGGATATACCAATTTTGACTAAGCGCCGAAGCCTTACAGTTTTTCCAATTTTTTGGATTAACGGAAAGCTGGCTGCAGTTGCAGTTGTGTGGAAATGAGATCATAGCTTTTACTAATGTTTTTGCTAACGTTTATAAAAGCTACAGCGTAAAAGAACAAAAAAAAAGAATGAAAGCCTTATCAGATAAGGCTTTCATTAGCTCCCACTGCTGGACTTGAACCAGCGACCCTCTGATTAACAGTCAGATGCTCTAACCAACTGAGCTAAGTAGGAATCTACCTGCCAATTTCTCAGCGGGATGCAAAAATAAAGATTTTTGTCTCTAAAACAAATATAATTGCAATTATTTTAGCCAATTAAACAGTCCACTTTCTTCTACTCCTAAAAAATAACCGTTAGCTCTTTTTTCTACCGGATAAGTTTTAAGATAATAGCCTTCCCCTGAAACATTTCTACCAGTTTGTAATGAAAATTTATACCGATGCAATGGACACACAATATTACCTGTTTCATCTATATAACCATTGCTCAAATTACCGCCGGCATGTGGGCATTTTAATGATGTGGCGCATAATTGCTCTCTAAAAAAAGAAAGACAAATTTTTTTACCATGTATGTCCCATTCAGCCAGTCCATTATCTGAAAATAAAATATCTTCAAGGCTGTCTGCAATCTTATACCACTTGTATTTTTTATCCATTTACACAAACATATTAATAAAAATATTCTGCTTTGTATGGATACCTGATCTGATACATATCCCTCACTTTATGTAAAATCGTTTGCCTTAATACATCAAAGTTTTTTTTATCTATGGCAGATACAAAAACACAGTTGCCTTTTGTACTTTCTTCCCAGCGCTCTTTCAATTCTCTCAAAATATCTTTTTTTACATCTTCTTCAAGCCATTCATCAAAAGTTACTTCTTCAAACTTATCCATTTTATTAAAAATGGTTATGGTTGGTTTATCTGTACAACCAAGCTCTGCGAGGGTTTTGTTTACAACTGCAAGCTGCTCTTCATATTGCGGATGCGCAATATCTACCACATGCAACAATACATCTGCTTCTCTCACTTCATCTAACGTGCTTTTAAAACTTTCTACCAAATGGTGAGGGAGTTTGCGGATAAAACCAACTGTATCGCTCAACAAAAAAGGTGTTTGTTCAAATACACATTTGCGGGTAGTTGTGTCAAGCGTTGCAAATAATTTGTTCTCTGCAAATACTTCGCTTTTGCTAAGACCATTCATGATGGTACTTTTTCCAACATTGGTATATCCAACCAGCGCAACTCTTATAAATTCGCCACGTTCCTGCCGCTGCGTCATGGCCTGCCTATCATAATCTTCCAGTCTTTTTTTTAGCAGACTTATTTTATCTTTTACAATCCTTCTATCTGTTTCAATTTCCGTTTCTCCCGGACCACGGGTGCCAACACCACCACCTTGTCTTTCCAAATGCTTCCACATACCTTTTAGGCGAGGCAGTATATATTGGTATTGGGCAAGCTCCACCTGCGTTCTTGCCTGTGCAGTTTTAGCTCTGCTTGCAAAAATGTCAAGTATTAAATCGCTTCTGTCAATAGTTCTGGTATTTATTTCTTTTTCAATATTTTGTATTTGAGAACCTGTAAGTTCATCATCGAAAATTACCAGCGTAATATTTCCCTTGCTTAGGATATGCTTTTTTATTTCCTCCAGTTTTCCTTTGCCTACAAACGATCTTGCATCAGGATGTTTTAATCTTTGTGTAAACCTTTTTATGGTTTTTACACCGGCAGTTTCTGCTAAAAATTCCAACTCATCCAAGTATTCAGTTACCTGGCTTTCCGTCTGGTCCGGTTGTATTACACCTACTAAAATAGCATACTCTTTCTGGTTGATTATGTTTTTTTTATCTATCAAATTTTTACTTTTTTTTAAGAATATTTAGTGCGGTAAACATTTCGGCATTATTAATCTTTAGTTCAGGCTATCCGCTGCAAGTCCGCACTCGTTCCTCGCTTACGGGCTTTCCGCTTCTATCCTGCCGCTCTTCAACAATATATCTTTCTTCAACTTCTATTACACACAAGGTAAACATTTATAGAAAATGCCAACCTTAAAAAGCTGGCATTTTCTATTTCAAATCTTAAATCTTTTGTCCTTTGTATTGTGTTTACAGCAAACCTCTCCTTCTATTTCTTCTTACTCATTGCATTTACCCAAGTCTTCATTATTTCGCAATCTCTGTATTCCGGCTCTATCATAATGTAATAAGAACTTAATCTATTACTAAACCATTTTTCTAAAGCATCTTCTTTTTTCTTTTCCAACGCATGCATAGAAATTTTACTGTAATCATCCTTCATATTTTCTCTGTGCGGTGCAGTTTGTGTTTTAAGATACACAATTCTTACTCCTTTTTTCCCTGATGGATCAGCATATTCTGCAGGTTGTGAAAAGCCACCCGGTTTTAAATTTTTAAGTACAGGTATAATTTCTTTATCCATTTGATCGATGGTTAGAAAAGTGCCGTTCTGCCCCTGCATCATACCCGCAGTAAATTTGCTGTTTTCGTCATCAGAATAACGGTTTACCGCCCCGCCAAAATCAATAATACCTGCAATCAATTTTGCACGAACCGTATCGAGTTTATCAAAACCTTCTTTTAATTCAACTGCAGTAACCTGCGGGATTTTAATAATATGGCGCACTACAACATCGTTACCATTTCTGCTTACTAACTGAAGAATATGATAGCCAAATTTAGTTTTAAAAGGGTTTGATATCTGCCCTTCTTTCAAAGTAAAAGCTTTTGCTATAAAAGTTGGATCTATATCTTTCTGGTCTCTGTTTATTTCCATTTGTCCAAATCTTTCTTTAGCACTTGGTTCATCTGAATATTGTGCCGCAGCCTGCTTAAAATCTTTTTTGCCACTTTCTATCGCTTTTTTATATTCAGTCAATTGTTCTTTACAATATTCCTCCGCCTCTCTGCTCGCCTTTGGAAAAACAATTAATTGCCCTATTTCAAGTTCTGTTTCATAAAATGGTAAACTGTCAGTAGGTATTTTTAAAAAATAATTCCTTACTTCATTAGGTGTTATCCTGATGCCATCTACAATTTTATTTCGCATGGCAAGTGCCAGTTTTTGATCCTTAATAGGACCACGCATATCTTCTTTTAACTGATAAACAGTTTTACCCGCAACTTTTTCAAGCTCTTCTTTTCCGCCAAACTGATTTAAATAGGTTCTAATTCTATTGTCAACGTCTCCTTCAACTTCTTCATCAGTTACCGGCAACGAATCTTTTTCGGCCTGTAATACCAATGTCTTGGTACCCATTAAATCCTGCAAAACAAAACATTTCCCATTAACCGGAACTTCAGCACCCTGGCGTTGCATATCAAGTAACCGATCATCAACATCACTTTTTAAAACAATTTTATTTCCTACAATCCCTATAATTTTATCTGCATTTATTTTATTGGGTTGTGCAAATGCAGTTACCAATGTTAAAAAAGAACAGGCAGTAAAAAGTATTCGTTTTTTCATGTATTTTTTTTATAATCTTATAGCTTTCAAAGTTAAGGCTGTAGCTATAGATAAGGTTTATCGGGCGGTCATTTAACAAAAAATTGCAGCAGGGTTAGTGCTGCAATTATATAACGTTATTTATAATTTAAACTAATTGTTATAAAGTTCTCTTTACTTCTACTTCTTCAAATGCTTCTACAATATCTCCAACTTTTATGTCGTTGTAATTTTTAATTACCAAACCGCACTCCATTCCACTGGTAACTTCTTTCGCATCATCTCTATAACGTTTAAGGCTTGATAGTTCTCCTGTAAAAATTACTATATGCTCTCTTACTAACCTTATGCGGCTGTTTCTTGCCATCCTTCCATCCAACACTGTACAACCTGCCACTGTTGCTTTATCAAATTTGTAAGTCTCCCGTATTTCAACATTACCTAAAATCTTCTCTTCTACTGTAGGCTCAAGCATACCTTCCATGGC
>JAYVVD010000212.1:0-6797 GCA_043787295.1 Ferruginibacter sp.
TATATTTTTTTCTTAAACTTTCTACCCACTTTTGTTCCAGTATATTTTGATAATCATTAATAACGAGCCCCCGTGCTTCTAAAAAATTTCTTTGCTCATTTTCAGCATAAATTTTTATAAACTTTACAAATGCTGCTGTTCCATCGATATTTTTAAGAAACGGCGAAAATTCTCCTGCTTGTATCTTCGGTGTAGGTAACTGTTCAATTTCAAAACGTCCGCTATCAGCCTGTATTTGACTATTGCTTTTTTCTGCAATTTCTTTCCAATATTTACGATTTTTCATTGCCGATATAGCCTCTGCAGCAACTACTTCGTTTGTACAGTTAAAAATAATTACATCTGCACTTTCCTTCCATTTATATTTATTTTTATTGGTATTGTAATAATTTAAAAGATTTACAGAATCTACACCTGCCTTACTCCAAACATTTCTTTCCATAATTTCAAAAAGCATATTACCCTCTATAAATTCCTGCATCTGGTATTTAAAATCAATATTGTAATTTTCAAGATTTTTTTTATAATAATTTAAAATATTTTGCGACGTAAAAACCTGTAACAACTCTGCATTGTTTCTACCTGCTACTTCTAAATTATTATTTTTTACGTATTGAAGCCACTCGCTTCCTTTAATACCAGTACCATCTTTAAAAGTAAAAATAACTTTGTTGCTTATAGGGCTAAATTTATCGATTTCTAACGTCGGGTTTTTAAGTATGCTGTCTGCATACTTAAATAAAAGAATATCGCTAATAGCCGTTGATTTTTTAAAGCCCGTTTTTACAGTAATCTCTTTTACAAATTTTTCTTTTACTGTATTTATTCTTGGGTCAAGCTGCACTTTTTGTTTTATTTCCATTAAAAAATCCGCATCATTAGGGTTGGTTGCTAAACCTGTATTGGTAAGTCTTTTTACAATATGATAACCGAAAGCGGTTTCAAATGGTTTGGAAATATTGTTGTCTGCTTTTAAGCCAAAAACATTGTTTTCAAAAACCGTATTAAATTTACCTGTGGTAAACTCAGGTAACTCTCCTCCATTGGTATAGGTCATTCTATCATCGCTATAAGTTTTAGCGGCTTCTGCAAAAGGCAATCCTTTTTGTAAAAGATTATATACCGAATCTGCTTTTGATTTTATTTCGAGTTTTGTGTTGTAATCAGCATTAGGTGGAAAAGCAAAAAGAATCTGTGCAACTTTCCATTTTCCAACATCAGCCCTTACATCTGTCACTTTAAAAATATTATAACCCTTGCTGTTTTTAAAGGGTTCGCTAACATCTCCAACAGCTGTGTTATAAATAATATTTTCAATATCATATCGTACCGAGAAAACAGAAATGTAACCGGCATCGGTGTAATTTGCAGGCGAAATTTTTCCAGAAACATTAGTAACGGTTTCTACATAATTAGTTGCACCGGCTTTTAATAGTCTGTACAATTCTTTTGCAGCATTGTAGGCTTTTAATGTATCAGCAGGGGTTGCTTTTTCGGCAACGGGCACCGAAAAATATAAAATGTGGATGTCTTTTGCAGATCTGTCCACAGCTTCTTTTACAAGTTTTTGCAAAAGTGTTTCGTTGGTTAAATAATTATCTGCTATCTGGTCTCTAAAATTTTGAACATCATATTTTAACTGCGAAAGTGTATCCAGCCTTATATCTCTCGCAGCTTTTACTTTTAATTTAAAATTGGTGTAAAGGTTAAGATACTCACGAATAGATTTTTCTTTATCAGTAGTTACAGGTTTGTTTTTATTATAAGCTCTTAAAAATTCCTCTTTGGTGGTTGCATTGTTTCCATAAGTAAAAAGTGGTTGGCAAAAAGCTTTACCCGCAACTAAAAACATGGCGGAAAAAATAAAAATTTTTTTCATGAAACAAAATTAATGTTGATGGAATATGTAGTTTTTATTCTTTTTTTATTTTTACTTCAAGCAAATCATTTATTTGCTCAAGTGTAAGTTTTTTTGCTATGATATGTTTGTCTTTATCTAAAAGATAAAGTGTAGGTGTAACCACAACATCATACAATTGTCTGTAAGATGGCCTTTGTTCTTTTGTTTCCAATTCTAAAGATTCTTTGCTTTGATAAACATTAATCCAGTCACCGATTTTATGCTCATTTATGTATTTGATCCATTCGGTTTTAAGTTTTTCTGCTTCAGAAAGTACGGCATAAATCTTTACATTTTTTTGCTGCCAGCTTGCCCGGTATATTGAATCTACTCTTGGTAATTCCTTTTTGCAGTGCCCACATGTAGGATCCCAAAATATTACAACAGTATAGGCTGCATCTACATTATAAAGCGAAGATGGTTTGCCGTTCACATTAACAAAATCAAGGTCGGCTGCTTTTTCACCAATTAAATTTGCCATTACCATAAATGCTCTTTTTGTAATTGCATCGTGTTGTTTTTCGTTCAGCCAAGTAGTAATTCCTTTACTGTGGTATTGCTCATACAGGTGTACAAAAACTGCATCCTGCCCCATGTATTTTGGGCTCATATATTCATCAGTAAACCAGTTCAACAAAAACTTATACATTTCAGGATTTGTTCTTGCAAGCAACAATTTATAATCAATATCTTTAATTAAACTGTCAGATGATTGTGACATTACTTCTCTGTAATATGTTTCCAGCTTAGGCAGAAAAAATGGAGAACGAATAATTCTATCATCCATAAAAGTTATCCCATCCCAATAATGTTGTTTGTAAAAATTATAATTTTCTAAAGAGTCACGGTGCGTAAGGGCAAGTTTAGTTGGGTAAGTCGGTTCTCTTAATGCATTCAACAAAACCGCCATCATTGAAGCAGGTTTGTCCCTGACAATACCGAACCTGTAATCATTTAATTCTTTACTGTATTTTTTATAAGCTGCTTCATGCTTTACAGAATCTACAGCATTTTTAGCCGTGTTAAATTGTGTTTTCTCTTCCTGCAATTGTTTACCTTTTATATTTACAAAACGCTGGTATTGCTTAAAAATTATATTGGCGGGCGAGCCTGTTATTACTATTTTATCTAGGTGATTTGTATCTGCGTTAATGGAAATTGTTTGTTCTTTATCAATTAAAAAATCAACAGTTAACCTTTTACCCGGAAACACCAAAACGTAAATACCACCGGGTAATTTTTTGGCAGCTTTAAAAACTGATTTACCTGTATTGCTTACAGCTGCAGAATCCTGTAATATAAAATTTTTACCCATGTAATAGGTAAGGTAAACAATGCCCGATTTATAGTTACTCTGTAAGTTTATTTGATAGCCTTGGGCGTTTGCACACAAAAAACTGATACTGCAAAACAGAAATAGTAAAATTTTTTTCATTGGTTTTTATAAATGTTGCCAAATATATTTAAAATAGGGCTAAGATGAAGTCGTTGTATGTTTCTAAATAACAGTTTAACCTTTTTTAACAAACCTTCTTTGCCGCATTAAATACTATTTTTGCTGTGTGAGAAAACAGAAAAAAAGAATAATGGTAGAAAATATCGCCATTACAGATTATGCTGCACAGGGAAAAGCCATAGCAAGGTTGGATGGAAAAGTAATTTTTACTGAAGGTGCTGTGCCGGGAGATGTGGTGGACCTTCTACTCACAAAAAATAAAAAAGATTATGCTGAAGCCAGGGTTTTAAAAATCATTACGCCTTCGGCAGATAGAGTAACGCCTTTTTGTATGCATTTTGGTATATGTGGTGGTTGCAAATGGCAAATGTTGCCTTACCCGAAACAGTTACAATATAAACAGCAGGAAGCCGAACAAAACCTGGCTAGAATAGGTAAAGTTACAGGAGCTGTTATGATGCCGATTGTTGGCGCAGAAGAACAGGTTTATTACAGAAATAAACTGGAGTTTACATTTAGTAATAAACGATACCTCACGGCTGAAGAAATAGGAAATGAAAATATTGCTTTGCAACAGGATTCTCTAGGGTTTCATGCTCCCAGAGTGTTCGATAAAACTATTAATATTTTTGAATGTTTTTTAATGGATGAAGTAAACAATCGCATCCGAAATAAAATGAGGGAAATTGCAAACGAAAACGATTTTCCTTTTTATGATATTAAAGAACATATTGGTTGGTTACGTAATTTAATTGTACGCTATTGCACAACCGGAGAATTAATGGTAAACCTCTGCATAAATTATGAAGATGAAAAAAATACCAAAATTGTATTGGATGCTTTACTTGCAAAAGTGCCTGAAATAACCACTTTGCTATACACCATAAACCCAAAATGGAACGATACCATTTATGATCTTACACCACAGGTTTATTTTGGAAAAGGATATTTAACCGAAAAGCTGGAAAACTTTCAATTTATAATTAGTCCTAAATCTTTTTTTCAAACAAATACAAAACAAGCTGAAAAACTTTACAGTATTGCAAGAGATTTTGCAGCGCTAACCGGCAAAGAAATTGTGTACGATCTGTATTGTGGTACAGGCAGTATTGGCATTTTTGTGAGCCCGCTTGCAAAAAAAATTATTGGCGTTGAGTTAATTGAAGATGCTATTGAGGATGCTAAAAAAAATGCTGCTATTAATAATATAGCACATGCTGCTTTTTTTGCAGGAGATGTAATTAAAATATGTAATGATAATTTCTTTGCAGAACATGGCAGACCGGATGTAGTTATTACAGACCCACCCCGAGCAGGAATGCATGAGAAACTCGTACATAAACTATTGGAAATTGCTGCACCTGTTATTGTATATGTAAGTTGCAATACAGCTACTATGGCAAGAGATATACTTTTGCTGAGCGAAAAATACTATGTTGAAAAAACGCAGCCGGTAGATATGTTTCCGCACACGCATCATATTGAATGTGTGGCAAAGCTGGTGATAAAAGCCTAAATGGCAGCTAAAATAAAAGGCATAATCATTGAAGATTACAGCTCAAATAAAATAAAAAAACTAAATGGCATTTAACAGATCAAGCGGCGGATTTCAAACTCCAACACCTGCAGTTTTAAATTTAATTATTATAAATGTGATTGTGTTTGTTGCACAAATTACTTTCGGTGGCTTATCCGGCGAAAGTAAGGTTACAGATCTTTTTGCGCTGCACCATTACAAATCAGACGAGTTTAGAATACATCAGATTATTACCCACATGTTTATGCATGGCAGTTTTATGCACCTTTTCTTCAATATGTTTTCTCTTTACATGTTTGGTAGAATGATTGAAAATATGTGGGGAGCAAAAAGGTTTCTAATTTTTTATTTCATTTGTGGTATTGGTGCAGCTGTAGTACAGTTAGCATCGTATGCTTATAGTTTTCACGTGTATGATAGTATGGTAATGAGTTATGATCAACTTATTCAATACCACGAAGCATTGAGGATGAACGCTACTGTGGGGGCATCGGGTGCTATTATGGGGGTGATTGCGGCTTTCGGATATCTCTTTCAAAATGTGGAAATGATGATAATCCCTATCCCCATTCCCATCAAAGCAAAATGGGCTGTATTAGGATTTATTGCTGTTGATGTTTTTAGTGGCATTGCCGGCAGACCGGGTGATAATGTAGCGCACTTTGCACATATTGGAGGAGCACTCACCGGATTTTTAATTGTTTATTTTCAAGGAAGAGAAAATAAAAGAAGGTATTAACCCATATCATTTCTCATTTACTATTTGCATAAACTCCATATTTTACTCAAGTTCCATGTGTACTTTTACACAATAAAAATTAATAATGGGAGAAACTGACCGCAATCACCGAAACGAATTCAGGCAAAGAAACCGCAGCCGTTTTACTTTGGGAGCCTATGGTAATGCACTCATGGCTTTGTTTGCAATAAATGTGATCTTTTTTTTAGTATTAATGGTTATACAGGTCGGCATGTTTGTTGGCGAAAAAACACCTGAATTTTTTTATACACATATTGTTCAGTGGTTTGAATTGCCTGCTAGCCTAACCCGGCTTTCAGAAAGACCCTGGACAATTTTAAGTTATATGTTTACTGAAACCGGCGGCGGTATCATTAGGGGTATAAGCAATATGATCTGGCTTTGGGCATTTGGTTATATTTTACAACAAATGGCGGGTAACGATAAAATTATTCCTGTTTACATTTATGGCGGCTTAACCGGCGCAATCTTTTTTATAGCAGCTCATTATATTTTGCCACCCCTTTCTCCCATGCGTGAAAGCGCAGGTTTGATCGGTGCAAATGCAGGTGTAATGGCGGTAGCAATGGCAACCACAACGCTCGAACCAAATTTTCGTTTTTTTACCCAAATAAGAAATGGTATTCCTATTTGGGTGTTGATGACCCTTTACATTTTAATAGATTTTGCCAACGTAGCAGGTTTTAGTGCAGCATATAGTTTATCCCATCTGGGTGGCGCAGCAGCAGGGTTTGTATTTGTTTTGTTTTTAAGAAAAGGAAAAGACGGCAGTATATGGATGAACAGACTGTACAGTAAATTTATTACCCTGTTTGACCCAAAAATAAAACCCGGCAAGCCTGATAAAAATGATATTTTTTATAATAGCGGTAACAGAAAGCCATTCAATAAAACAACCAACGTAACTCAAAAAAGAGTTGATGAAATATTGGACAAAATAAACCAAAAGGGTTATCACTTTTTAACGGATGAAGAAAAAGCTTTTTTAAAAAAAGCAGCTGAGGACGAAGCTCTTTAAATATAAACTTATAAAAAAGCGACCGTCAAATAATTAACGATCGCCCGTCTTTCAATAAGGATTAATATTTTGTAGTATCTATTCTTCCGGATTTTCTATCTTTTTTTCTCCCTAAAATATAACCAC
>JAYVVD010000213.1:0-2829 GCA_043787295.1 Ferruginibacter sp.
TTTTTCTGATCAGTTAAAATTTGTTGTTTTCAGTCCAAACTGGAATATTCCGGCGAGCATTGTGCAAAAGGAAATTCTTCCTGCCATAAAAAGGAACAGTAATTACCTTTCTAAAATGAATATGGAAAAAACGGGAAATGGTTTTCGGCAAAAGCCCGGGGGTAAAAATTCTTTGGGCAAAGTGAAATTTATTTTTCCAAACAGTTATAATATTTACTTTCATGATACACCTTCCAAATCATTGTTCAATCAAAATAAACGGGCGTTTAGTCATGGTTGCATTCGATTAGCAGAACCGCAAAAACTTGCTGCTTATTTATTACGTTTTCAACCCGAATGGACAACTAAAGCAATTACAGATGCAATGAATACACCAAAAGAAAACTGGGTGCCTCTAAAAAAAGAAGTGCCGGTATTTATCTCTTATTTTACAACATGGGTTGACGAAGAGGAGTTGCTCAACTTCAGGGATGATGTGTACGGCCATGATAAAAAACTTGCGAAGGGACTATTTGAGTGACAAAATTACACCTGCATTTTTTGCACAATTTATCTACTGTAAGCATACGTTTTCTTTATTAGTGTAATTTTATAATTAAATGATGTTTTTATGCAGTTAAGACCAACTAAAATATACAGCCTGCTTATTTTTTTTATATTAATATCTGCACAATCTATTTCTCAAAATTTTATAACTGCCAATTACAGGGAAGATGATTTGTATGCGGGTATTGATGTGGGTTCAAAGGGTGTTAAATTAAGCATTATTAAAATGGGCAAGAATGCCTCTGTTACAGGATCTTTTGTGGCAGTAAAAGACAGTTCTATAAACACAGATTTTATATCTTTTACGCCTCAAACTTTTACTGCAACCTTATATGCAATAAGAAACCTTTATAATTTCGCCAGAAAAACTTATCATATTGTCCCTGAAAAAATATTTACTGTTGTAAGCAGTGGGATAAAAGGTCAAGCTGAAAAAGAGAACAAACAAGATAGAATTGTGGCCCTCGCAGATTCTTTAAGGTTACTTTTAAATGAGCCAAAAAGGGCAATGCCTGTAATTGGTGCGATGGATGAAGCTAAATTATCACACTTGGGGATAGTGCCCGAGGCGAGAAGATACAATACTTTTTTAATAGATATTGGGAGCGGTAATACAAAAGGGGGGTACTTTAAAAATGGCAATACAAAGGATCTAAAACTGTTTATGCTTAATTGGGGAACAAAAACAATCAGCAATGCAACAGAAAAAAGACTTGGCGATGATAAGAGTATTGCCAATTATAAAAAGTATTTGAACAGGGTGCTAGCAGGCGACCCTAACAATGAAATAATATATGCGGTAAATGAAAGTGGCGCATATAATATGAATGATAACTTCGCTTTTAGTGGCGGTATTGCATGGGCTGTTGCTACAATGCTTTACCCTGAACTGGCGGATAATTCGGTTGTGCCATTAAAGTTTGAGGATCTAGCTGCATTAAATGAAAGACTTGCTTCTAATTTTTCAGCTATTACTCCTACCTCTATTGCCAATTCAGTAACAGATAAAACAATTAACAAAAAAAGTATTGAAGAAGAAGTTGCCAGGGTACAAAAAGTGTTTGACCAAAAAGCACTTATGGCCGGTACGGGTCTGCTGCTAAATATTGTAAGACAGTTTGAGGGAACACAGGAAAAGAAAAACTTTTTTCTGGTAAAGAACGGGCAGGTTGGCTGGATATCTGCCTATGTAACTGAAAGCGTGAACAATAAACTTTAAAAAAATAACAGTAACTTTAGAATGCTTATTCGCTTCTTTTAATTCTTTTATCCTTCCGAAATACCGCATCAACTTATTTTGATTAGTTGTTTTATGCGTGAAAATAAATACGATAAATTATTGGTTGCATCTATGATATTGCTTGTGTTATCTGCGGTAATGCTGATAATATCAGGGTACAATATTTACTTTAAGAAACATCCTACATCTAATATAGCTGCAGCGAATACTGCATTTGGCAAAGCCCCAAAACTTAGGGATTCCCTCTCAAGAATATACAGCAATATGGTTACTGATATTGATGAGCATTTAAACCTTACAGCCAGTAAAGTTTCAGATCCGGATACTAAAATTAAAATGGCTGAACTCGGTCAACTACGTCAAGAGATTGTAACATTACTGGCCAATAAAAATAATGATGCAGATTTAAAAATGGCTCAAATAAAAATAGAAGAGCTTCAACAAAAAGTAGCACTGCTGCAATATAAATTTGTAGGAGTGGAAACAGAGAATAGAAGACTGCAACTATTGATAAATCAACTTATTAATGGCAAACAAAAAACTATTCAAAATAGTACAATAACTCAGATTGAAAAACAAAAAGTATTAGTTTCAGGCGTAACCAATAATAATATTGCAACAGCTAGTGCTCTGCATCTATTTGCGGTTGCCAGCAATAATAACAGTGGGCAGGAAACAATTACGGCAGACAATGCCGAAAGGATTGTAGGCACTTTTACAATAAAAAACTTACCTGCAAAAGGTAATGGAGAATTGTTGATAGTTGTATTGCAACCAGATGGGAAAGTGGTAAAAAATTCCGTTTGGGAATCAGGTACTTTTGAAAGTGCTGAAGGTAAAAAAATATACTCCAGAAAACTTTACACAGAAACAGCTAAAGAAGAAAAACAATTGAACTTTTCTCTAACGCCTGACAGGTTTTTAAAAGGTGATTACATTATGCAAATTTGGTACAACGGTAGCATGATAGCAAAAATGACCAAGACACTATCCTAGATTTAGATAGAGTATTTATTATCATTTACAGGCCGAAGCGTTTTTAA
>JAYVVD010000214.1:0-4521 GCA_043787295.1 Ferruginibacter sp.
TTAATGATATTTTTGAATTAGCAAATAAAACAGAAGATGAATTAAAAATGATGGATGATGTAGGCGTTAAAGTTGCCGACAGTATTGCGGCCTTTTTTAAAAATGAAGACAATATTGAAATGCTGAAAAGATTACAGGAAGCGGGTTTACAAATGAAGGCTCAACCAAAAGAAAAAATAGAAGGAGGGCTTGTAGGGCAAACATTTTTATTTAGCGGTACATTAGCCAAATTAAAAAGAAGCGATGCCGAAGCAATGGCGGAAGCATTGGGCGGCAAAATCTTAAGCGGTGTAAGCTCTAAATTAAATTATTTAATAGTAGGTGAAGATGCAGGTAGCAAATTGGAGAAAGCAAAAAAGATAGCAACAATTAATATAATTAGTGAAGATGAATTTATAAAACTTGCTTCGCTGGAATAAAATTATTTATGATAGAAAAAAATACACTTCAGTTTCTGACTGGTTTAAAAAATAACAATACAAAAGAATGGTTTGATGCCAATAGAAAAAGATATGAATCTGCAAAAGAGGATGTTCAGAATATTACGAATGATCTGATAAAAGCTATTGGAATATATGACGAGGATATTGCACAACTTCAGGTGAAGGAATGCACATTCAGGATAAACAGAGATGTGCGTTTTTCAAAAAATAAAGCTCCTTATAAAAGCAATATTTCTGCAATTTTTTCTAAGGGAGGAAAGAAAGCTGATACAGCAGGTTTTTATGTGCACATAGAACCCGGTGGGGCATTTGTAGCTGCGGGCTATTGGAATCCTGAACCTAAAAAACTTGCTACTGTACGTCAGGAAATTGATTATAATTTTGCTGAATGGATAAAGATTTTATCAGCTAAAAAATTTAAACAGCATTTTACAGAAGGGTTATTAAAAGAAGACGCTTTACAACGCCCACCAAAAGGTTACGATATAGAAAACCCTGCGATAGAATATTTAAAACTAAAAAGTTTTATTGTCACCACAAAAATAACCGATGCGGAATTGCTGGATAAAAATTTTATTAAAAACATTGTCAGCATTTTTACATCAGTAAAGCCAATGCTTGATTTTTTAAATACTGCAGAATAATTTTAAATTACTTCCCAATTCATTTCTCCATTCTTCTCATCTTTTATTAATATCCCAATCTCTTTTAACTGGGTTCTTATTTTATCCGATGTAGCAAAATCTTTTTTTGTTTTTGCCTCTTTTCGCATCTCTATTAAAAGATCTATAATATTGCTCAGTTTACCATTGCTTATTTCTGCATCAGCCTTCAACCCAAAAACATCTATTAGGTAAATGGTCATTTGTGCTTTAAGCAAATCAAAAGTTTCTTGCGTAATTGCGCCAACTGTAATCAAACCATCTTTAAAAGAATTTATAATGGGCACCAGTTCAAACATATTGGCCAGCACTTTTGCTGTATTAAAATCATCGTTCATGCTCTCAACAAAACCATTTACATATTTTAATACTTTTTCTTCCAATTCTGTATCTGTTTCCCCTGTAGCATAAACTATTTTTTGCAAAGTTTCATAAGCATCCCACAAACGCTTCAACCCTTTTTCAGAGGCCTGCAAAGCCTCATTGCTAAAATCAAGCGTGCTTCTGTAATGAGTTTGCAGCATAAAGAAACGCACTGTCATGGGTGAATATGCTTTGTCCAGCAAAGGGTGCGAACCGGTAAATAATTCATGTGGCAAAAAGCCATTGCCCAGCGATTTACTCATGCGGGTACCATTCACGGTAAGCATATTTGTATGTATCCAAATTTGTGCAGGACTTTCTTTAAAGCAGGCTTCGTTTTGTGCAATTTCATTGGTGTGGTGTGTGGCCGCAAGGTCCATACCGCCGCCATGTAAATCAAATCTTTTACCTAAATATTTATTGCTCATGGCAGAACATTCTATGTGCCAGCCAGGGAATCCCATGCCCCACGGACTCGGCCATTGCATAAGGTGCTCTGGTTTTGCTTTTATCCAAAGTGCAAAATCCAGTCGACCCCTTTTTTCATCCTGTCCGCCAAGGTCTCTCGTGCCTTCCAGAAGGTCTTCCAGCTTTCTGTTTGTTAAAACGCCGTACGATTTTTCTTTGCTGTATTTTTCTACATCAAAATAAATAGTACCATTTACTTCGTATGCATAACCATTGGCAAGTATTTCCTGCGTCATAGTTATCTGTTCGCTGATATGCCCTGTAGCAGTGGGTTCTATTGTTGGCGGCAAATTATTAAATACTTGCATTACCTCATGAAAACCCAAAGTGTAACGCTGCACAATTTCCATTGGTTCCAGTTGTTCCAGCCTTGCTTTTTTGCTGAATTTGTCATCGCCTTCATCACGGTCGCCTTCCAAATGTCCGGCATCGGTTATATTCCGTACATACCTCACTTTATAACCAAGCTGGCGCAGGTATCGGTAAATAATATCAAACGAAATAAACGTACGGCAGTTGCCCAAATGCACATCGCTGTACACGGTTGGTCCGCAAACATACATGCCAACGTAGCCTTCTTCAAGCGGTTTAAAAATTTCTTTTTTTCTGGTAAGTGTATTGTAAATTTCTAATGACATTTTTTCTTTTTTAGCCAGGCAAAGAAGTAGCTATGTGCAGCTTTAGTGGCGTCGCACATTTCATCTTCAAATAAATATTTAGCTTTTATTGCGTTGTAAGATGTGCAAATATATTTAAACAAGTAGAAGAATGAATATTGTTATATGAAGGCCTAAGAAAGTTTAATTGTATTTTGGCAATAATTGAACATCTGCAATAATGGGAAAATGATCGCTTAGTTTTTTCTTTATCCTTACAAATTGCTCCACTTTCATTTTGTTATCAACGAAAATATTATCAATGCGAAGCGTAGGTGATATAGAAGAAAATGTTCTTCCAATACCTGTCCCTTTTTCTGCATAAGCATTTTTTAAACCTTTGCCAATCGTATTGTAGGCATAGCTGTTTGGTACATCATTAAAATCGCCACATAAAATTACTTTGTAAGGACTTTCATCCATCGATTTTTTTACTCTTTCGCTTTGCAGTTTTCTTTTGGCAAAACCGGTTTTAAATTTTGAAATGATATTCTTAGATTTTTCTATATCTATTTCTCCCTTCAATGTTGGATCATCAATGTACTGGCGACTGGCATCGCTAAATTTTAAAGACTGTAAATGAACATTAAATATCCTGAAAGTATCATTATTTGATGCAACATCTATACTTTGAAATATTGAATTGTAATTAGTTTTAGCAGGGCTGTATGTATATTTTTGTAAGATCGGAAATCTACTGAATGTGATAATGCCGTAATGATGCTTGCCATCAAAATCATCTCTTTTATCATATGAATAATAGTTATATTGAAAATTTAATTCTTTGGCAATACGTGGGACATAATTAATTGCGGTGGAATCAAAATCACTTCCTACCATTTCCTGAAAACATGCCACATCAGGTGAGTATTTATTTATCAGATCGAGCATTTCCTGTTTTGTTTCAGGATGTGTCTTATGTTCTAAAATATCAAAATGTTCTACGTTCCAGCTCATTATACGAATGCTGTTGGGCAGCTTTGCAATTTTAAATTCTTCACTTTGTTTAATTTTTATAATTTGTCCCAAAGGATTCCAGGCTACTGCCACTGCAATAACACTTATGAGAATAAATTTTGGCTTTATAAAAAGCCAGAAAACGATAAATATCAGTAACAATAAAAAAAAGTGCAAAGATGCAAGTGTAAGTAAACCCAAAAACCAATAAGTAGTAGCATTAAAATAGGACGCAAAACACCCAAGCAGAAAAAGTAAGGCAATACCACAATTACACAATACAAAAAATCCCTTGATAAATCTCCTTAAAAGCCCTGCCATTTATTAAAGATATATCATTGTTAAAAGTAATTAACATAAACATTTGATAATAGATATTAATTTTTTGCTGCTGGCATTATTTTCCATAATACTGCATTAAATGTTTAATAATTAAAAATTAATGCTATGAAAAAAATATTACTTCCCATATTAGCAACAACTTTTTTGTTTTCTGCGTGCAGCACAAAAAAGAAAGATACTTTAGATACTGAAAACAGAATTGTATTTACAGATACAGCTGCTGCAAAAAATGGAAATGCATCTACCGATATTGGTACAAAAGATACAACTCCAATAGTTGCAGCTAAACCTATAGTTGAACCAAAACCTCGGGTAAAAACTATTACGAAAATTGTAAAAGTGTATGAAAAACAACCGGCACCTAGAGTAATAAAAAAACAACCTACTGCAACTTTGCCTGATTCAGATCCCTATCCTTCCACAACAACTACAACCGGTTCTACAACAGGTACAGGTACAACAGGAACTGGTACTGGTACAGGTTCTACAACTCCGGTAAAGAAAAAGAATACAGGATGGAGTGACGCCGCAAAAGACGCAACTATTGGTGGGGTTGGTGGTGCAGTAATTGGTGGTGTTATTGGAAAGGGTGGAAAAGGAGCAGTAATAGGCGGTGTACTTGGCGGCGTT
>JAYVVD010000215.1:0-10861 GCA_043787295.1 Ferruginibacter sp.
GGATCGAAGCTCTCAGCAAGTATTTAATTATTTGCAAAAGCAGGATGTGTTCTTAAAAAAAGATATTGAAGTGTGGGATTGTTGCGCTGCAAGTGGAGGAAAATCTATGCTGTTGTACGATGTTTTGCATGGGCATGTTCATTTACATGTTTCTGATGTGCGGGCAAATATTTTAAACAACCTGCGAACCCGTTTTAAAGAAGCAGGCATAAAAAAATACAAAGCTTTTACGGCAGATCTGTTGCAGGAAGATGCGCTAAAAATGCATGACAAATTTGACCTCATCATTTGCGATGCTCCCTGCAGTGGCAGCGGCACATGGGCACGTACGCCTGAGCAACTGGCTTTTTTTACGGTAGAAAAAATAGCAGAATATGCTGCAATGCAATTAAAAATAGCCACTGCAGCATTTAAACATTTAGATGATAAGGGACTGTTTTTTTATATTACCTGCTCTGTTTTTAAAAAAGAAAATGAAGATGTTGTGCAACAATTACAAGAAAAATTTAATTTGCAGGTATTGCAAATGGAATACTTAGAAGGATATGAAAGAAAGGCTGACACTATGTTTGTGGCTGTACTTAGTTATTGAATGTTTGGGAATTACAGCCTACTTCCAAGCAACTTCTACCACCAGAAACGTTTCGCCCTCACATTAAAGAAAAAGATCTTATCAGCAAATATGCGTTCCAATCAATTTTACTGTTAAAAAAAGTTCCATTTACAACTGGTGCAAATGGAATTAAACAAATGCTAGACACTTGGTATACGGGACCCGTTATCTTTTTAAAATTTTAATAGTCTCCAGTTTTTGATCATCGGCAAATACTTTTATAAAATATATACCTGTCTGCATTTGCTGCATGTTAATTGTTTTTACCAGGGTGCCTGCAGGTTGCTGGTAAGTAGTGTTAAACATTTGTTGCCCCAATTCATTGGAAAAGGTAATGCTTATTTTTGTTGTCTGCGCTCTGCTAATTATAATATTTACTTTATCTGTAACAGGATTGGGATTTACCTTTAAACTGTTTTTATTAATTGTACATGTTTGTGGTGAACTCACAACCAAAGAATCTAAATAAAAACTTGTGTCTGCTGCAATATCCAATCTTATTCTATAGCTGACATTGCCACCGCTTGTAAATGCCAGATCATCTGCAAAGTTTAGATTTTTATTTGTGAAATTTCCTGTGCCTGCAATTGTTTTAAATGTAGTGTAAGCAACTTCATTTGCCTGTTTTCTTTCTACTACAACGTTCATGGTATTATCCTGCTTTACAGTTAACTGTACTGTAGTCATGCACCCTGATGAAGAAGTCGATTTTGTAAAAGAATTTCTTAATAAAATTACAAATGCTTTTTTCATGTTTGGTATGCCATAACCCACACGATTATCCGGCATATTAAATTTGCTTGCAGATCTTTGCATTGCATCTAATATTGCCATATTATTATATTCAGGAAAAGCCTGCCATAAACAAGTGGTAAGCCCTGCTATATTTGGCGTGGCAAAAGAAGTTCCGTTGCTCAAAATTGGTAGTCCAGTACTCGGGCTAGCAACCACAGCTCTCACGCCAGTAGCTGCAATATTTGGTTTAATTCTTCCATCGCTGCTTGGCCCATAACTGGTAAAACTGCCTACGTTGCCAAGTGTATCTACTGCGCCTACTGTCATTACACTATCGGCATCTGCGGGTGTAGAAATAAAATGCCATGCACTTGTACCTTCATTACCTGCCGCTATTACAGGCAACATTCCTTTTTTTGCTGCTATATTAGATGCTATTGCACTCATAGTAGTTTTTCCATTCATATCAGCATAGGTATAATTTTGAGAAGGATAATCAAAAGTTGTATAACCCAAAGAAATAGAACATACATCAACACCGATACTGTCTGCTTTTTCATAACCTGCAGCAAGGTTGTGTTCTTCAATTCGGGTTTCACTGGCCACATCTTCAGTACGGTAAAGGCAAAATGTTGCCTTGGGTGCAGTGCCTACAAATATGCCCGGTAAGTTTGCAGCAATTGTACTTAAGCAATTCATTCCATGACTGTTTTCTTCGTTAACGCTTACTTTATTTGATACAAAATCGTATGTATTTAAAATCTGGTTATTTATTATTATACTGTCAAATGTTGGTAAGGTTAAATATCTAAAAAACCCTGCATCTAAAAGGGCCAACTCCATACCTTCTCCTTTAAAACCATGGTTGTGCAAAAATTCACCCTGGTGCAAATGTACCTGTCCGTGTGACGCACCATAACTAAATGCATCTGCCAATAACCGGGAAGTAGAAGTGATTACACTTATTTGTAAAGGAACATCTAAAGGCTTTTCTAATTGTTTATTTACAGGTATAAATTGTTCGTTTACTCTGGCAGCAATGGGCATAGAACTTACAACAAAAGGGAAACTGTTTATTTTTGCCAGAGCAGCTGCATCTGTTGTTTTAATAGATATCTGATTTAACCATTTTGAAGCATTTAAAATGGTGACCGTTCCTGCTAATCTCACACTGTCAATATACCTTGGGGTAACAGGCAAATCAAAACTGTCAATTAAAATATTATACCTTGCCCGGCGCTGTAATGCACGCTGGCTAAGGTATTGTGATGGATTTGCAATTGAAAAAGGATTGGTACCTTTGTCTTTAAATTTTATTAAATATCTCGTTTGAGTTTGTGCAGCTGTACAAATTAGGCAGCATAAAATAAAGGTAATAATTGGTTTCATTTTATTAAATTTTTATCGAATTTTATTAATACCTCACGCCGACTCCCTAAAGAGAGAAGCCGAACGCTGCTATTTTAAAAATACTTTCATTTTCAGACTACGCCGATTTGTCGCTTAATGTTTATCGTCTAATGTCTTTTGTATAAAATCTAATATCTCCTAATAGGCCCATTTAACCAAAGTTGCGCCCCAGGTAAAACCGCCGCCAAAGGCTGCTAAAATTAAATTGTCGCCTTTCTTTAATTTATCTTCCCAATCCCACAAACAAAGTGGAATAGTAGCCGCTGTTGTATTGCCATATTTTTCAATGTTTATCATTACTTTTTCTTGTGGCAAGCCTATTCTTTTAGCTGTGGCATCTATAATTCTCAAATTTGCCTGGTGTGGTACAAGCCATGCAATATCATCTCCGGTTAAATTGTTTCTTTGCATTAACTGATAACTTATATCTGCCATACCTTTTACAGCAAATTTAAAAACTGTTTGTCCTTCCTGATAAATGTAATGTTCTTTGGCAAGTACAGTTTCCACCGTGGAAGGTTTCAAAGAACCACCTGCTTTCATGTGTAAAAACGGCTTTCCTGAACCGTCTGTTTTTAATAAACTGTCTTTTATACCATTATCATCTGTCGAAGCTTCCAGCAAAACTGCACCTGCGCCATCTCCAAATAATATGCAGGTTGTTCTGTCAGTATAATCAACAATGCTGCTCATCTTATCTGCCCCTACAACAATTACTTTTTTATATCTGCCACTTTCAATTAAACCTGCTGCAGTTGTAAGAGAAAATAAAAACCCCGAGCATGCTGCATTAATATCGAAACTAAACGCATTTTTTATACCTGCTTTATCACAAATTATATTGGCTGTAGACGGAAATAACATATCGGGTGTTACCGTAGCACATATAACACAATCGATATCGTCAGGAGAAATACCTTTTTTGAGAAGAATATTTTTTACCGCTTCTACACCCATATCACTGCTTGCCAAACCTTCGCCTTTTAAAATTCGGCGCTCACTAATACCTGTTCTTGATTTGATCCATTCATCGTTGGTATCAATCATTGATTCCAAAATTTTATTTGTCAGTCTGTATTCAGGTACATATCCACCAACACAGGTTATAGCTGCAGTAATTTTATCCATTCCTTAAAATATTTTTTGTTTAATCGGTTATAATTACGGTAAATATAATTCAAATCATTGTGAAGTTATTTTTCCCGTATGTAACAATAAAAAACATTATTTTCGTTAATAGACAGATCAGTAAAGCTATGTATGCATATTTAAGGGGAGATTTTAGTTATAAAAGTGCATCGCAGGTATATGTAGATATAAATGGCGTTGGTTATGAAGTAAATATTACTTTAAATACTTATTCAGCAATTGAAACACTTGCGGGGGGTAAACTTTTTACATATCTTCAAATAAAGGAAGATGCGCACACTTTGTATGGTTTTTTTGAAAAAGAGGAGAGGGATATGTTTGTTCTATTGATAAGTGTTTCAGGTGTAGGTGCAGCTACCGCACGTATGATGTTGTCATACTTAAAACCGGAGGAAGTGGAAGTTGCCATTGCAACGGGTAATTTAAAATTGATTGAAAGTGTAAAAGGAATTGGAAAAAAAACTGCTGAACGTCTTGTACTTGAATTAAAAGATAAAGTAGGAAATAAAACGTCATCAAGCAGCCAATCCTGGAGCAAAGTGGTCAATAGCATAGAAAAAGATGCAATCAACGCATTGGCGGCATTAGGAATTGTACAAAAACAGGCTGAATTATCTGTAAAAAAAGTACTTACTGCTGAACCTGATATTATAAAATTAGAGGACCTGATAAAAAAAGCCCTGAAAGTAATTTGAGTCTATATCTACATTAACTTATTATTTTAATGCTGCTTATAAGAAAATTATTTCTTACACTTTTTGTGTGTGTTTCCGTGTTATTTGTATTTGCTGATGGAAATTTACTTAATAATAAATCTGTTTTTAAAACGGAACAAAATGTAAGAGATACGCCTCCTCCTTCTTCAACACCACCGTTACGATATCCCATTAATGACAGCAGATCTGATGGAGTATCTGCTACTAACAGAGGTACATTTTATCTGCCTAATCCTGCCAACGTTAAAGACTCAGTTGTTTACAATGCCATTACAAGAACTTACTCAGTTTACGAAAAAATTGGTGATAAATATTACCGTACTCCTACAACATACAGTTTTGATGAATACTGGACCATACAAAACCGAAAACTAGAAATAGCTTATTTTCAAAAGAGAGCAAATACAACCAATTTATTAAATAGAGGGAAATTTTTGAAACCAAAACTATCTCTTTCAGATAATTTGTTTAACAGGTTATTTGGTACCGGTAAAATTGAAATTACACCACAGGGAAATGTGGATATAACAGCAGGCTACCAAGGTCAAAGAATCGATAACCCAACTTTACCAGAACGAGCAAGAAAAAGTGGTGGACTCGATTTTAATTTAAACGCTCAGTTAAACGTAAATGCAAATATTGGCAACAAACTTAAATTTCCAATAAATTATAATACACTTGCAAATTTTAACCTGGATAATCAGTTGAAACTTGATTATACAGGAAATGATGATGATATCATTAAAAGATTTGAAGCAGGTTCAGTGAGTTTTGCATCTAAAGGAACTTTAATACCGGGTGCCCAACAATTGTTTGGTATAAAAACTCAACTTCAATTCGGTAAATTATATGTGACTACAATACTTGCCAACCAAAAATCGCAGCGACAAAATGTAAATTTACAGGGAGGTTCTGCCTCTCAAACCTTTGAAATAAAAGCTGATGAATACGAAGAGAACCGTCACTTTTTGGTAGCACAATATTTTAGAGACAACTACAACAGAGTTATGGCAAATGCGCCTGCTATTAACAGTCCGATACAAATTTTAAAGATGCAGGTTTGGGTTACAAACCGAAATGGTATTACAACTGAAACAAGAGATATTGTTGGGCTGATGGATCTTGCAGAAAAAAATCCTTATTTAAAGGCAGATACCATAAATGTATTAAGTAACCAGACAATTCCTACGAATGGAACAAACGATTTGCTTGCCAAGATAAGAAACCTGCCGGATGCAAGAAACTCATCGACTATATACAATAATTTATTAAGCCTAAAGTTAAAGCCGGTGCAGGATTTTGAAAAAACTTTTGCCAGAAAACTCGACAGCACCTCTTACACATACAACAGACAGCTTGGAACTTTATCTTTAAGTTCCCCTTTGCAGACAGATGAAGTATTAGGTGTTGCTTACCAATATTCCTTTAATGGAAAAATTTATCAGGTGGGAGAGTTTTCGGAAGATGTACCACCGGATAGTTCTACAGCCACACAAAAAGTATTGTTCTTAAAATTATTAAAAGCAACATCGCAGCGCACCAATCTTCCTATCTGGAAACTGATGATGAAGAATGTTTATTCCGTAGGCTATGGCGTGTTAACACCACAGGATTTTAAACTGGATGTTTTGTACGAACAACCGGGCCTTGGCGCTAAACGTTATTTGCCATTTGGAAACAAGAATCAGGGGGCTCCTATTCTTTCATTAATAAACCTGGATAGGTTAAACAGCCAGCTTGATCCGCAACCTGATGGTGTATTTGATTACATAGAAAATTTTACGGTAAATTCTCAGTATAGCAGAGTTATATTTCCATTGCTGGAGCCATTTGGAAGAGATCTGGCACCACAAATTTATACAACAGTTCCTACCACAGCACCTGATACATTGTTTTATGCATTGTACGATTCCATTAAAGCAGTTGCACAACAATATCCCAACCTTAACAGGTTTTTACTGCGTGGTTCTGCAAAAACATCCGGCTCAGGTGATATCAGTATTGGTTATAATATTCCAAAAGGATCGGTATCTGTAACGGCCGGTGGACGGGCATTGCAGGAAGGCGTAGACTATGATGTTAACTACGATCTGGGTACAATTAAAATAATAAATCCTGCAATATTAAATTCAGGTTTACCTGTACATGTCAATTTTGAAAACAATGCTTCTTTCGGCCTGCAACAAAAATCTTTTCTTGGCTTAAGGCTGGATTATCAACTTAAAAATACTGCGAAAGAACAACTTTCTATTGGTGGTACAATTGTAAGACTAAGTGAAAGACCTTTTTTTACAAAAGTAAATTTAGGTGAAGATCCAATTAGAAATGCCATGTATGGTTTAGATGTAAATTATAAAAAAGATTTACCCCGCCTGACCAAATTGCTGGATAAGCTACCATTTTATTCTACCAAAGCACGATCTGCAGTTAATGCTTATGCAGAAGGTGCCATCTTAAAACCTGGGCATGCCCCACAAATTGGTAAAGGTGCAAAGGGTGTAATTTATATTGATGATTTTGAAGGAAGCAAATCAGGAATTGATCTGCGTTTCCCTGCAGTTGCCTGGGGGCTTTCATCAACACCGCTGGGTGCTACTGCAAAAAACAGTACTGTAGAATTGTTTCCTGAATCAAGACTAAATAACAATTTAAATTATGGTAAAAACCGTGCTAGAATTGCGTGGTATCAAATTGAACAGATTCTGCAACAATACAGAGCAAATAACAATCCTATTAGTGATCCTAATTTGTTGAGTGATCCAAGAGTAAGGCAAATTTACCAGAAAGAAATTTTCCCCCAAAAGACAACAGGTTTTGGTGAGAGCCAGCTTGTAACATTTGATCTTGCCTATTATCCCAAAGAAAGAGGACCTTATAATTATGATGACAGTGCAGCTACTATTAATGCACAGGGCAATTTTTTAAATCCAAAAAACAGATGGGGTGGGCTTCAAAGAAATATTGATCAGACAGATTTTGAAACTGCCAATATAGAATTTATTGAGGCATGGATACAGGATCCGTTCATCAACAATCCATCATCTACCGGAGGTAAATTGTATTTTAACCTTGGTAATATTTCTGAAGATGTTTTAAAAGACGGAAGACGTTTTTATGAAAATGGTATATCTACGCCAAATGCACCAGCACCTATGGACGAAACTGTTTGGGGTCGTGTGCCAAGAAATCAATTGCAGGTTACAAATGCTTTTAGTAATAACCCTGACGATAGAAAGTATCAGGATATTGGACTGGACGGCTTAAGTGATTCAGCCGAGGTAAGAAGAAGGCAAGCTTATTTAGATAAACTCGCTTCAAACTTTGGTACCAATTCTCCTGCATATCAAAATGCGCTTCGTGATCCTTCAAGTGATGACTATAAGCATTATAGAAATGCAGGCTTTAGTGCTGCGGATGGAATTCTTGCACGTTATAAAAATTATAATTCACCCGAAGGAAATTCGCCGATTGATAATGGTGGACAATTTACATCTGCTGCAACTTTATATCCTGATGCCGAAGATAATAACCGGGATAATACGCTGAATGAAACAGAAGAATATTATCAATACATTCTGGATTTAAAACCTCCTTCTGCACCGGAGATGCAGATAGGGAAAAATTTTATTGTAGATAAAAAAATTGTATCCGTAAACCTTCCAAATGGTACTACCAGAAGCGAAACTTTTTATCAACTTCGAATACCCGTAAACAGTTACGATAAAAAAATAGGTAACATTCAGGATTTTAAATCAATCCGTTTTATAAGAATGTTTATGACAGATTTTGCTGATACTGCAGTTGTTCGTTTTGCCCAGTTACAACTTGCAAGAAATATATGGAGACGATATAAATTTCAAATTGATACAACGGGCATGTTTAACGTTGCTACCAATTCTGCATTTAATGTAGGTGCTGTAAATATAGAAGAAAACGATACAAGGTCACCATTGCCATACCGCACACCGAGAGATATACAACGCCAGCAAACATTAAGCAACAATGGTGTAAATCTTTTGCAGAATGAACAGTCAATGACCCTGCAGTTTTGTGATTTAAAAAGAGGCGATACCAAAGGCGTTTTTCAAACTTTTGGGAACAAGGATTTACGACAGTTTAAAAAAATGTCCATGTACATTCACTCAGAACAGTCAAGGACTGCAAACCCCGTCATTAAAGATAAAGACCTTACAGCAGTTTTTAGAATGGGAACTGATTTTGTAAATAATTATTATGAAATCAGAATTCCTTTGATAAATACAAAACTTGATGCAGCCGCAAAGCTTGGCCCTGATTCGCAGGCTTACAATGATTCATTATGGAACCCTGCCAACTCACTCGATCTTGATTTGACAAGACTCACAAAAATAAAACAGGCTAGAAATCTTTCCACCAATCCACTAAACAGAATATATACAGAGTTGCAACCCAGCGGGCAAACATATTCTGTTATGGGTAACCCAAACCTTGGGGAAATAAAGGGGATTTTGATAGGTATTGAAAATACAAAAACTTCTTTGGTGGCCTGCGGCGAGATGTGGGTAAATGAATTAAGGCTTTCTTCTTTAGATGAAAATGGAGGTTATGCAGCTTTGGCTAGGGTTGATTTTACCTTGGCAGATTTGGGTACATTATCACTTTCTGGAAATATGCATACAAAAGGTTTTGGTACACTGGAACAAAGAGTGAATGAACGTTACAGAGATAATTTTTATCAGTTTGATATTGCTGCTAACCTTGAGTTAGGAAAAATCTTGCCTAAAAAAGCGGCGATGTCCATTCCGGTATTTGCCAGCTATTCTCAGTCAGTAAGCTCACCGGAATATGATCCTTACGATCTGGATATAAAGTTGAAGGATAAATTGAAAGTTGTACCTGCCAATCAAAAAGATTCTATCCGTAAAACGGCAGTAGATTTTACCTCAACCAAGACTGTAAATTTTACCAACGTTAGAAAATTAAAAACAAATACGAAGAAGCCTAAAATTTATGATATCTCAAATGTGGATATAAGTTATTCCTATCTTAAAATTAGCAGTTATAATCCTCTAATTGAATACAACAATGTTACCAGGCACCGTGCAGCATTGGGTTATAATTTTGCGCCACCACCAAAATACATTACACCCTTTAAAGCATTGTTTAAAAAGAAAAAAACAAAATGGTTTGATCTTGTAAAGGATTTTAATATCAATTATATTCCTTCTCAGTTAAGTTTTAGAGCAGATTTGCAAAGGCAGTTTGGTGTAATTAAACCTAGAAGTTTAGGTGGCGATAAATACCAAACACCTGAGACCTACGACAAATATTTTATTTTTCAGAGAGATTACATATTGCGCTGGAATTTTACAAGATCAATATTGCTGGATTATACAGCTACCAATAATTCACGTATTGATGAACCGGCAGGAAGACTTGATACAAAAGCAAAAAAAGATACCCTTTTAACCAATTTATTTAGGGGCGGAAGAAATACACTGTTTTATCAAACCGCAGCCCTTTCATATACTTTGCCATTGACCAAAATACCAGCACTAGATTTTGTAACTGCCAATGTAAAATATCAGGCTACTTATAGATGGATAGGGGCAAGCAGGCTTGCCGTGAACCTGGGTAATTTTCTGGAGAATGGTCAACAAAAGGAAGCCACCGTACAAATGGATTTTAACCGGCTGTATCAAAAATCAAAATTGTTAAGGCAGTTAGATGCACCAAAAAATATTAGTGACAGAGAAAAATGGCGCAACAGGTATACAAAAGTTACAGACAGTGTAACAAATAAACTTGGTCAAAGAATATTACGTTCACGCAAAATTTTAGATAAATCTGCAATGCCATATGTTAGTACCCCATTAAAAGTCTTTGGTAAATTATTAACCAGTTTAAAGCAAGTAAATGTTTCTGCAGGAGAAACGGGCAGCACACGTTTACCTGGCTACACAGACAGTACACAGTATCTTGGTCAAAACTTTAAAAGCATGGCACCCGGCTTCGATTTTATAATGGGCAGGCAGGTTGACAGTAACTGGTTAAACAGAAAAGCAGCAAGGGGTCTCATCACAAAAGATTCTACATTTAATTATTTATTTCAGCAAAATTTTGATCAGACATTTACGGCAAGTGCCACGCTTGAACCTGTAAGAGATTTAAATATTACAGTAAATATTAAAAAGACTTTCAGTAAAAATTATTCTGAAACATTTAGGTTTATTGATACTACCGGTGGCAATAACCAAAA
>JAYVVD010000216.1:0-3870 GCA_043787295.1 Ferruginibacter sp.
TTAAAAAATAATCGAGATGAATGAGTAAGGTTAAATGCTTTTATACTGCTGTTTGCTGTGGGCGTTAAAGTAGATTTATTATCATTTAAAGTATAACTAAATCCGCCACTTGTTTCCAGCCATTTTTTTATTTTATAATCAATAGAAATACGCTGAGAAACGATCCAGTTACGACCTGTATTTTTTTCGAAATTTAAAAAAGAAATGTTGTTATTATAATTTAAAGTTCCACCATAATTAAATACATACTTTCTGTTTTTAATTGGCTTTGAATAAGTATAAAAAGCATTCAAATTATAGTAGCCATTTGCATTTAAATAACGGGTTTCCTGCAGGCCAAAACCTTTTTGCAATACATTGTTTACAATTTTATCTTTTACAAAAGAAGCACTGATATTACTGAAGAAAACATTGCCGCTTATAAAGTCAAAATTATTAAAACGCATACTAAATGTATTTGAAAATTCAGGACGCAGATCAGGATTTCCTAATATAATATTTTGCCTGTTTGAAAAATCGTAAATAGGCTGTAGCTGTTGATAAGTAGGCTGTGATGTATTACCATTATAATTTAAATTAAATGATTTGCTTTTAGAAAAATTATAAGCAAACCTTACTACAGGAAAATAGTTTACAATATCCTGTTTGTATTTTAATTTGGCTCCGCTGAAAGAATTACTTTCAATGGTTGCAGGTTGTACAGCAAAACCGATTGAATAATTATATTTCTTCTCCGTAGTTCTGAAATTAATTCCAAATTTATTTGTGGTGTAAATATTTTCGTAAATATTGGAAAGACTGTCTACCATTGTTTTTCCAGAATTATTCACATCAAAAGTTTCCTTATCATTCCCTATAAATCTTTTGTTGTAAGCATAATTAAATTCGATTGTTCGTTTTTTTGAAAGTTGCTCATTAAAAGAAGCACTGATACCATAATTATGATTCTGGTTATTTTGTGTAACATTTTGATTAATTACAGAATTAAAAACCGGGGAACCATTATTATAAAAGAGTGTTGAATTGGTTATATCATCATTTGCATCCGTGGACGATTTTCCTGCATTTAAATTAAGCGAAAATGTTCTGCCTTTCTTTTGAAACTTATGATTAAACAATAAATTTCCTGTAAAGCTTGGTGCAGATGAAGAATTGTCATCTATGTTAAAACCCCTACTTCTTAAATCGCCTTTTGTATCAAAATAAATAAAATCAGATCTGTATGCATCACTAAGTTTTCTATAAGTTACACCGGGATTAAATTTTATGTAATTAAATGAATCAATTTTATATTCTACATTAAATGAAAAACGATGATTATCAGTAATTGAATTATCGTTTGTTTTTTGCTGGTTCGTTTGCACACTATCTCTCTGAATATTTTGCTGGTTAATATCATTTAACACAGTATTATTTTTTTCTGAAAAACTATAACTCCCGTACAAAGTTAATTTGGTTGAAAGATCTTCCCTGTAATTAAACCCTAATGTTTTTGTGACCCCTACTCCATCGTTGTTTCCAAAATTCCCGAATGGAGAACCGCCTCCACCGCCAAAGCTTCTAACCATGCCGCCTGCGATAGCACCCATTCCACCGGGTATTCTTGAAAAATCAAAAAGATTGGCATTGGTATTATTGAAATTCCCTGTAACGGATATCTGCTGACTGTTATTAAAACGATTTAAGTTTAACGATGTTAGGTATCTTTTATCTGTTCCAGCACCTGCGGTTACGTTTCCAAAATAGCCCTTGTTTTTATCTTTCTTTAACTGAATGTTTAATGTTTTTGTTGGATCACCATCCTTGATTCCGGTAAATGCTGACTGGTCCCCATAGTCATCAACAATTTGAATTTTATCAACCATGTCTGCATTTAATTGGCGGGTGGCTGTTTTTACATCTCCTCCAAAAAATTCCTTACCGTTTACTTTTACTTTTGTTACTTCTTTACCCTGCGCAGTAACCTTACCATCTTTATCAACCTCTACCCCGGGTAATTTTTTTAGCACTTCTTCTACATTGTCATTTTTGCGAAACATAGTGCTGTCTATCTTATAAGAAACAGTATCTTCTTTTATTTGAATTTTGGAAGATTCGATGGTAACAGTTTCTAAAGTATAATCTCCTGTGGTCATTATTATCTCATTGTTTACAACATTTCCGGTAGCTTTTGTAAAATCATAATTTTCTATACATTTTTTATAGCCAATATAAGAAACGGAAATCACTACTTTTTTTGAAGGGACTTTATTAAAAACATAATTTCCTTTTTCGTTGCTGACAGTTTTAAGGGTATCTTTTATGCCACTGTAATAAAGTGATACTGATGCATTGTTAAGTGCTTTCCCTTCTGCCGTTTTAATATTACCACTTACAGAAATCGTTTGCTGTGCATTTACCTGCAGACCAACAATAAAAGCAAAAAAAGTAAAAAATATTTTCATTGAATTATGATTAACACTATTAAATTATTCGTAAAACTAAGCATACGTAATTTATCGTAGATACCGTTTATAATATAAAGAAGTGATCAAAATAAGGAATGGTAGACTAAATTTTTTTAGAAGTTACTCATGAAGTCTAAAACAAGCTTGTTTAATTTTGAAGTTTCATTAAACAACATATTTATTTTTACAGGAAGCGCATAAATGGGGAGTTCAGCTAATTCTTTTTCAAATTTTTTCAATCTTACCGCATCTTTTTCTGTTGTAAGAATTATTTTATCAGTTGATTTTATTTTATGGAAATGCTTTAGGATATCTGTTAAATCAGTACTTAAAAAAATATGATGATCGGGATAGTGAAGCATGTCAAAACTGTGTATATTTTCAGCTAAAAAAGCTTTCATTGGTTTGGGGTTTGCTATGCCTGTTATTAGTAACAAATCGGTACTTTGAGTCATATCGTACTGACTTTTATTAAAAATATGATAGGGAGCAGAATACAAATTTTCTGAAAAAAACAGATTTTGATGAGATAATATTTTTAATTCGTTTGTAATAGCATTTTTTTCATCTTCATTAATATCGTGTTTGCATTTTGTAACTATTATTATTTGTGCACGTTTGCTACTTAGCCGTACATCTCTCAAATCTCCCGCAGGCATCATAAAATCTCTGCTGTATAAATTGTTGTATTCTGTTAATAAAATATTGAGCCCTGGTTTTACCCTTCTATGTTGAAAAGCATCGTCTAAAATAATTATTTCTGTTTTTGACCTGTCATGTAAAATTTGAGGGATTGCTTCAATACGCTCCTCGCCTACTGCCACCGTAACTTTTGGATATTTTTCATGAAACTGCATCGGTTCGTCGCCAATTTCCAAAGCAGTTGTTTGTGCATTGGCTATGGCAAAGCCTTTTGTTTTTCTTTTATAACCTCTGCTTAAAGTGGCAACTTCATATTTAGGTTGTAATAGTTCGATCAAATATTCCGTCATCGGTGTTTTACCAGTGCCGCCTACAGCAATATTGCCAACACATATTAGTGGGAAGTTAAAAGAAACTGATCTGAGAATTTTCTTATCAAATAAAAAATTGCGAATCAATATTACAACACCATAAATAAGTGAGAATGGAAACAATAAATACCTAAAACTTTTAAGCAAATCACTAATTTTTAAAACTGAAAAATACGATCAGGTGTTATACAAATATCCATCTTTTTATCAAACTCATTAATATCATCTATCACAACTTCGCTAAAAAAACTAAACCCAATTTTTAGCATTGCATTGTTACAATAATTGATCAGTTTATCGTAAAACCCTTTGCCGTAGCCTACTCTGTAACCATCAACATCAAAACCGAGCAATGGAAGCAGCATTAAATTAATATCAATAGGTGAAATTGGAGTTCCATTTACTGGTTC
>JAYVVD010000217.1:0-11295 GCA_043787295.1 Ferruginibacter sp.
ATGCCTTCTGCAACAGATTTATATTTCCCAATTGGAGATGCCACTTACGAATCGGCTTTTATTAAAAAGGTAATATTTAAACCTATTCCCTCACTTTGGGGGCACACCGCAGGTGCGGCAAGCAACCCTGCAGATGAAAAATTTCTTAATGATAATATTGCTAATTTTCTTAAAAAATAAATCAGCTTTTGTTTAAGGAAATATAAGCCACAGATATTATTATATTTAATGCCCCTTTATCCAGCCACCATCAACGGTCAAAAATCATCCTACAAAATTAAGTAGACAAGAGATATTGGAGTGGTTTGGAGGGACAGAAAATTTTATAGAAACACACAAGAGTTTAACGGAGTATTATTTTTAAGGAAGTTAGTAATTTGGAAGATGAATAAATTAAAGCAATAACATCTGTACGCCTTCTTCGGCCCCCACACGTCAAATTATAAAATTCCGTAGTTTAGTCTCAGCCAAGCTACTTACAAAAGTCTTTGTAATTAAAAATATCATCTGTATATCGTACTATTGGAAGAAACTATTGTATGATATACACTTAGTATTAATTTAGCAGTACTCTTAACAATTAAATACATAGCAATCTTTTATAGACTCTTCATGGTTCAGCTTCCTGCCTTCATTGGTACACACTTCAACTTGTTAATTACCGAGGCCTAGTCCTTTGACAAGCCGACAAATTCATAAAAGCTTTTCGTTAAAAAAATTTTATGGTGGTTCAAGAAAGTCAGAGATAATAAAGAGAGTTAATTCTGAGGCAGGTCTTTAATGTCGCCCTGCGGTCGCAAAGAAACCACCCCACCCTGCGGGCAACGATTCCTTAAAATTTGCAAATGGCTGCTCCTTCAATCATACCGAACATATATTTTTACAAGCCGTGTTTAGCCATTCGCTTGCTAAAATCTGAATCACTTTCAATAAACACTTCAAAAACTGCTTTTTGTTGTCCGGCAATGCCGTTACCAATGTCGTAGCTACTGCTGTCTTTAAAGGCTTTTTCAGCGGTGGTTTTCAGTGTTTTCACCCAAGGGAAATATTGTTTGTCTTTTAATTTATCCGTAAGAAAAGTTTTAATTGTCTCGGTAAAAAAATGAGTAAAAATGCTGCCGATTGCATTATCTGTAATGGCAGGCTGCCCTTGGATAGATGATGATACTAAAATGCAAACCATGTTATCTTCATCGTTATACAATTTCTTAGTAAAACTTTTACTTACGGCAACCATCACATCATCAGCAATGGCTAACTCGCTTGCACTGTTTTTCTTACGAGGATGTTTAATGGTTGTATTGCAGCAATCTGCAATCGCAATATTAATTCGTCCGCCATACAGCCGCATCATCTGTAACAGCACCTTCAAGTTTTGGGTATTCTCTTCTATAAAATTTATATCATTAAAATCTGCACGGTTACTATGATGTCTCATATCTAACTGCGGGTATTTGCTTTTCCTGTCATTTTTATAACTAAAACCATGACCCGTGTAGTAAAAAACGGTTACATCATTATACAAACCCATGTTGTCAAAGGTTTTTTGTAAATTTTTACTGTTATAATTATCACCCGATATTTCAATGCTGCAAAACTGATAACCTATATAGCTGCAAATTTCTTTAAATGTTTTTCTTACTGCAGCGGCATCTTTTACACAACCTATACTAAGTTCCGGGTCGTGTGTATTTGACATGATGATGAGTACGAGTCTATTTTTTTTATCCGCCTTTAAGTCAACTAATTTTTCTTTAAAATTTTTTAATTCAGTTGAAAAATTTACTTGTAGGTTTTCCATCATGTTAGTTTAATCTTCTTATTAATTAATAAACGGAAGTACAAATTAAATAATATAAGCATGTAAATTTAAATTATTTTTAATGTGTTTAACTCAGGTTAATAATTAAAATTAAAACCAACCAATGCTAAAAATTGCTGCAATCTCAATATTATTTTCGTTGTACAGCAGTGTTTATGCTCAGTTTGCAAAAACAGACAGTTTACAAAAATTATTACAAACAGAAACAACGGACAGCAACAGGGTAACCCTGCTTTGGAAACTGGCAGAACAATATCAGTTTTTTAAACCGGATACTACCATATTATTAGCGCAGGAAGCACAACTACTTGCAAGTCGTATAAAATTTATTGAAGGTGAAAGCAAGTCTTTTGCTATTATGGCCACCGGTCAGTATTTACTGGGAAACTATACTGCATCGCTTAATAATTACATGCAGAAATTAAAGATCGAAGAAAAAAGAAACAGCATTCGCAATTATGCAAGCGCCCTCAATAATATTGGGCTCATGTATATTTTGTTGGCTGATTACAAGGCAGCATTAAGTTATTTGTACAGGGCAGATTCTATAATTAATGCAGTTGGTGGTCTGGCAAAAAAAGATTTGCAAAATAATATTCTTACCAACCTTGGAGAAACTTATTACCGCATGAAAAGACAGGATTCAGCAAAACATTATTTTTCGAAATCTTTAAACATTGCTTTGCTAAAAAATAATATTTATATGCAGGGAGTAGCATTTTTGGGCCTGGCCAACGTATACGCCAGCGAAAGAAATGACAGCACTGCATTGGTAAATTATCGCCTGGCATTGAGTATATTAAATGATGGCACAAACAACGATATGCTTTGCGAAACAGCTCTTGGCTTTGCCAATGTTTTTCAAAATAATGCACAGCGGGATTCTGCATTTCATTATGCAATGCTCGCCTACAATGTCGCCAACAGAGATGGATTTTTGAGCCGGGAACTTGATGCATCAAACTTCCTAAGTCACTTTTATAAAAATAAAAATAAACTTGACAGTGCATTTGTTTATATGGAGCATGCCATGATGCTACAGGACTCTTTAAAAGGCCAGGCAAAAACCAGAGAAGCTATGATAATAAGCAGCAATGAGCAAACAAGGCAGGCAGAAATTGCAGCACAAAATCTTCTTGACAAACAAACAAGGCTGCAACAATTGCAAATACTGGCTATCTGTCTTTTTATTCCTACATTTTTAATCATAACTGTTGCCATAAGCAGAATAAGAATTCATAGAAATATTGTTCGCTTTATGGGTGTGGTTTCTTTGCTGTTGATTTTTGAATTTATCATTTTGTTATTGCATCCGCTCGTTGAAAAGATCATGCACCACAACAAAGTTTATGAGTTACTTCTTTTAGTATGCATAGGTGCAGGTCTCGTACCCTTGCACCATCGATTAGAACATTTGGTGTTAGAAAAACTTACAAAAAATAAAAGATATGCAGCTACTGATGTTGAGGAAAAAGAGAAAGATTCGTTGCTGATGGTTGACGAAGAAGAATATATTGAAGCAAATGAACAGGAAGAAATTTATCTCCAACCTTTGATAGAAAATTTAAATGTTGAAAATGGAAAATCATCTTCTGAAATTGTAAATTCAGAAGATGACAAAAATCTGAAGAATTAATTTGAAGGCATAACTGGTTTTAAAACTGCTTTTTTCAAAGCCGTTTTTTTTGCAGGTGCTGCTTTTTTTGGTACTGCTTTTTTAGCAGGGGCAGCTTTCTTTGCAGGTGCTGATTTCTTTGCAGGTGCTGATTTCTTTTTAATAGCCATAATTTAATGATTTAATAATTAAATATAACTAATTAACTTAATAATGTAATTGTTGTGGTAATGATTTTTTTTACCAACGATGATTATAAATTTAAAAGTCAATGAACTTTTTGCTTTTTATAATTTAAAATATTGTTCAAAAAAATGAAATGAAGACAAGTTTAGAAAAGGTATACTTTTTAACCAAAACTTTAAGTAACAATTTGATTTAACCTAAAGGAGTATTCGATCTAAAATCATTTTAAAATCTTACATGCAAATCTCAAAATATACCGAGCTAAAGGCTACTGACATAAAAAGGAATATTTGCAGTGGCAACATTATTATGCCCATCAGTTGCATACACAAAAACCCGGTAAGCTCCTTCTTTAGCTGGGGTTAGCATAGTGACTTTCCCTTTTGCATTGTTGTTGAAAAATGCATTGCTGACAGCACCTGATTTTTCCTCTCTGTCGCCGCCCTGGCTTAAGTTTACGGGCTCCGGTAATATTTCCCATCTGTAACTCAGCTTATCATTTTCAGGATCGGTAACCAATGCTACTACTTGTAAACTTACACCTGGCTTTACATAAATATTTTCATTTGCTTTGCGGTTATCTAATTGAAAAGAATACAGATGCGGAGCTTTATTGGCTGGCCATTTACCGGTAAATAAATACTGGATCACATTAACTACTTCTGATGTTTCTCCGGCTTCAGTAAATAAGCCATACCATGTTGGTGTACGCTCTTGCTTTTGCCCCCATAAAAACACGTAAGAGCCCAGACATTTTGCTCTGTCTTTTTCAATACCGTATTCATAACGGATTTTGTACACAGCTGCCTTTTCGCTGCTGCTTTCTTCAATAGCTGATTTCCATGATGTTTGCAGGCATTCCCAATGTCCTGTTGGTCCCCACTCTGTTACCATATAAGCTCCATCCCATCCTGCCGTAATAATTTCCTGAGGCAAACTTGCAAGTCCAGCATAGGTATTTACGGATAAAAAATCAATGCTATTGCCTGCCGATTTTATATAATCAACTTCCCTTTTATTTATACCCGCAAGTACAGTAGTTACCGGATGATTAGGATCAATTGCATGTATCATTACCGCAATATCATTAACCGCCTTCCACACTTTTGGATTTTTATAATCAAGGTTTAGTTCATTGCCAATGCCCCATGCCAATAAAGCCGGATAGTTTTTTAACCTCAAAACTTCTGCCTTCATTTGCTGAAATTGTTTTTTAACGGCTGCACTATCATCATAATTAAAACCATGCCTTTCAGGTGTTACCCTTAAGCCCATTAAAACAGTTAACCCATATTTTTCTGCAGAGTCAAGAATTTTAATTCCATCGTTGCTGTCCCATGTGCGGATGGAATTTCCGCCACAGGCAACCAGGTCTTTTAAATGACCACTACCACCTGCACCTTTTACAAAATAAGGATTACCGTTTCTTATTATTTGCCAGCTGTTTTTTTCCTTTTTTACTATTGTTTTATTTAGCTGATTGGTGGATTGAGCATAAGAAATTTCATGTGTAAAAAAGAAGACAAGCGCAATAGAAAAGAGAAAATTACCGATTTTCATTTCAAAAATATTTAGTTATTTAAAAATACATTTATATGATGTTGCTTTTAGTGTCCTTTAATCCAGCCGCCATCAACAGCCAATGATTGCCCCGTAATATAACCTGCCCGCTCACTCACCAAAAATGCAGCGGCTGCGGCAAACTCTTCGGGCGTGCCAAATCTTTTCATTGGTATGGTTTCTTTTACGTCATTCACTTTGGGGTTTTTCTCAATAAGCCCTTGTAGCCTGTTGGTGCTTGTGTAACCGGGTAAAATATTATTTACTGTTATGCCGTGTATGGCCACTTCATTTGATAAACTTTTTACAAGACCCAACAAACTTGTGCGTACTGCGTTGGATGAAATGAGGTTATCAGCAGGTTGTTTTACAGCAACAGATGTAATGGTTAAAATACGCCCCCATCCTTTTTGCTTCATGCCCGGTAATAACTGTTGAATAATATCTACCGCACTTAAAAAAAGTAAGTTGTACAGATGCTTCCAGTCATCTAATTTAAATTGCTCAAACGGGCCTGCGGCCGGGCCACCGGTGTTTGTAACTAAAATTTCTACGTCGCCAAATGCCTGCACACTTTTCTCAACCAAATTTTTTCTTTGTGCTTCATCAGTAATATCGCACACGATTGTCAACACTTTATTTTGTGCAACAGCATTTATTTCTTTTTCAGTGGCAGCCAATGCTGCAGCATCTGTACCACAAATAATAACTTTAGCACCTTCTTTTGCCAACTCCAATGCCACTGCTTTACCCAATCCTTTGCTTGATGCAAGTACCAGCGCAACCTTGTTTTTTATTCCTAAATCCATTTTAAATTATTTGCTTTAGCATAAATTATTTTCTCAAATAAGCATCAGATCCATCTATCCAATCTTGCCTTGGCGGCGAAAAAGTATCTGTCTCCACAACTTTACCAATCATCAATGCTTTGTGCCTGCGGTGGCCCGGAATAATAATGGAATCGCCGGTCGTTAAATCAATCGTTTCCTCTTCGTTATCATCAAACCAAAAACGCAATACACCTTCAAAAACCTCCGTAATTTGTTCATTTTCGTGAGAGTGCCATGGCACAGTAAATCCGTCTTCAAATTCCATTTTGGCTATCATTATTTTCTCGCCGTAAATAAATTGTCTTTTCATTTTTTCATTTACCTGGTCTACAGGAATATTACTCCAACTAAATTTTTGCATATATTTTTATTTATGAATGAATTAAAATATTTTCTTCTACAGGTACTAACCAGTTGCGTTTGTCAGCTATTATTCCAGCCCTAAGCCCTGTTATTTCTTTGTAAAGCATGGTACTTATTTTTTCAATGTCAACAGGTAAAGCCATGTGCAGTTCACCATGTGTAATTTCAGCGATATGCGAAACAACTGCAGCAGTTCCTGCACCAAAAGCTTCTCTCAAAGTTCCAGCGTTATAAGCTTCTACTATTTCATTAATATAAATATCTCTTACTTCTACTTTTATATTTTTTTCTTTGAGTATATCAATAAAATAAGTTCTGGTAGTGCCTTTTAACACCGCACCTGATAATTTTGGGGTAATGACCGAATCGCCTATTACAAAAAACAAATTCATCATACCCGCTTCCTGTATTTTTTTGAATTCCGGGCTTTCCAGCCAAATAATTTGGTCGTAACCATTTTGTTTTGCCAGCTGCCCTGCTTTTAAAGATGCTCCATAATTACCGCCTGTCTTGGCTTCACCAGTGCCACCGGGTACAGCTCTTATAAAAGTTTGTTCTGTCACCAGTTTTACAGGCTTATTAAAATAGGGTTGTGCAGGGCCTGTATAAATATAAAAAGTATAAGTGCTGGATGGAGTTACTCCTAACGAACTTTCCGTGGCAATCATTGTTGGGCGCAGGTACAATGCACTTCCAACTTCTTTTGGTATCCATTTTATTTCGCAAAGTGTAATAGCTTTTAAAGCCTGTATAAAAATATCTTCGGGCACCTCAGGCATGCACATCCGCTCAGCTGAAAGATTAAAACGTTCAATGTTTAAATTGGGACGAAGCAGTTTGGGAACACCGTCAATACCGATGCTGGCTTTCATACCTTCAAAAATACACTGACAATATTGTAAGGCTTTTGATTGTGGATCGATCATCAAAGCCTGATACGGAACAATTCTAAAATTACCCCATTCACCATTTTCATAATCCATTATAAACATATGATCGGATGTGTATTTTCCAAAGGGAATATCATTAAAATCTATCTCTGCAAGTTTCGAAGTTGTTGTTGTGGTAATATTTATATGCATGAAACGCTTGAATTTTAAATGTGTAATAAATTAATTTTTAAAATTATTATTTCAATCAATAATTATTATAAATAAGATTTTTAAAATTACACTTAAAATAGTTATCATTTGTGTTAGTGAAGGATCGAAAAAAATAATATTTTACCTAATGTAATAAGCAAATAGCCGCTTATCAACTTTCACGGCATGGTTATCGTTATATTTTGTCCGATGCGCATTTTACAAGTTATTCTTACTACTGGAATTTTAATTTACATAACGGGTTGTGCAAGTATGAAGCCTGTAGCTTTTGCCGATGCTGATAAAAAATTGACCCCCATAGATTTTTTCGTTGGTCATACACGCTCAACCGGCGTTATAGAAAACAAAGCAGGCAAACCCACGGCACGAATTGTTACAGAAACAGTTGGTATTCGGAATGACAGTATTATTTCAATTGAGCAAGATTTATATCCTGAAGGAAGGAAGAAAAACCACCGATCATGGAAATTAAAAATAATTGATGAGCATCATTTAGATGCTACTTCAAATGACATTGATGGCACTGCACATGGAATTTTATCCGGCAACAATTTCAGCTGGACATACAGGCTTAAACTCTCTCAAAGAAAAAGTATAAAACACCTTCGCATGTCTCAAAATATGTATGTAATGCCCGATGGAAAAACAATGATCATCCGCAGTGTACTGCGCAAATTTGGAATGGTGGTTGTACAAATTACAGAACAATTTCAAAAAGATGAAACATCTAAATAAACTATATCAGGCATATATAGGTTTAAAAAGACCTTAAACACATTTGAGCAATAAAATTGTTACTTTGTAAATCTACAAACTGCAAGGAATTTTTACCTGCTGGAAGCTATCTACATAAAAACGAATACGGCACCCGGTTTGAGCGACATTATGGACATCTATAATTTGTTGATCTATGCAAGCCATCCTTTTAACTAATTGCTCAACATATCTAAACTGAGTAAGCATTATATAAAACCATTTGCACCTACATGTTCTTTTTCAGCAGTTTGGTTGGAAGTTGAATAAAAAATTTCTTATCAGAAATTTCAGGTTAGCATCAACAATAATGTTAGCGTTATTTCTTAACATCCATAAAGTTTTGGGCTATTTAAAAAAATTTTTTTTGGCAAATGATTTGATGTTCACTACTTAAAATTAAATTAAATACTTTTTTAAACGTTAAAATAAACGATGCACACTGTTCAACTTGATTTTCAGGACGCAAAAACAAAACACTTACAGTTTAAAAGCAGGTTACGTTCCGTTTTGTTTGGCGAAATTTTAGAAGATGAAAATCCAGTTGTATCTCATACAGAATGCCCGGTTGGAAAATGGATATATCAGCATGCCTTAAAGACCTATATTGATTTACCGGAATTAATAGAACTTGAAAAAGTTCATGAGCGCATACATAGTGTTGCCAGAGAACTTTTAAATTTTTACAAAAATGGTAAAATTGAAGAAGCCAGAAGTGGTCTTGATAAAATGGAATCAGTTGCTGAAGAATTGATTCTTTTGCTTCATAAGGTTGAATCAAAAATTTCAGTAAATAAAACTGAGGAGAAGGCAAGCGAAGATTTAAATACCCTCTCCGAAATGTACCAAAAAAATGAATTGCTGTATGCTAAAATAAAATTGCAGTCTGATGAGTTTTTAAAGCAACAGGAGTTTTATAAAAACCTGTTGGTTGCATCTCCCGTGATACTTTGGGTGTCTGATGAAAAGGCAAATATTACATACATGAGCCCTACATGGTATAAATGGACAGGCTTAAATGAAGAGGAAGAAATTAATGATTCATGGATAGAAACAATGCATGAAGCCGATCGGGAAAATGTATTAAAAGTGTTTGAAAACAATTTTGAATTAAGAACTGTTTTTGAAGTTGAATATAGAATGAATTTAAACCAGAACACCATCTGGTGTTTGGCAAACGGTCAACCTTCATTTGATTCATCTGATAATTTTGTAGGTTACGTTGGATCAATTATAGATATTTCGGAACGTAAAAAAGCAGGAGAAGACTTAAATAAAAAAAGGGAAGATGAAAGAAAGATGCTACACGATTTTTTTATGGAAGCACCTGCAATTTTTTGTATAGTTCGTGGTCCTTATCATGTTTTTGAGATGGCAAATCCATTATATACCGAATTGGTAGGAAACAGAGAAATAATAGGCAAACCCGTAAGAGATGCATTTCCCGAACTGGAAGGACAGGGATATTTTGAACTGCTGGACGAGGTTTATAAAAATAAACATCAATTTGTTGGCAAAGAATTACCTTTTTCTATTGACAAAGGCAAAGGGCTGGAACTGATTTTTGTCACATTTATATATCAGGCAATTACTAATAATTTAAATCAGTCAGAAGGTATCCTTATTTATGCAACTGATGTAACGGAACAGGTGAATGCAAGAAATATTTTACAGAAAAGTGAAGAAAATTTTAAACACCTTGCCAATATGAGTCCTCAAATTATATGGACGGCAAGGCCTGATGGTTATGTAGATTATTATAACAAGCGTTGGTATGAATACGGTGGCCTCGAAAACATATTTGGAGATGAAAGCTGGGAAACTATGATTCATCCGCAGGATATAGAAAAAGCAAAAGTTGCCTGGAATACCGCTTTAAAAAATGGAAAAGAATATACCATTGAATATAGATTAAAAAATAAACAGGGCAATTCTTACCGATGGTTTTTGGGACAGTCTTTACCGGTTAAATCAGAATCAGGAGAAATAACACAATGGTTTGGAACCTGTACAGATATTCATGACCAAAAAAATTTTACTAAAGATCTTGAACGTAAAGTTGCGCAACGCACCCAACAATTAATATCCTTAAATATAGATTTAAAAAGGTCAAATGATGAACTTAGCCAGTTTGCTTACATTGCTAGCCACGACTTGCAGGAACCTTTAAGAAAGGTAATTACTTTCGCAAATAGAGTGAGTGATGAATATAAAGACACGCTTCCCGAAGGAAGTCAAAATTATTTATCTAAAATAAACAGTTCGGCCAAAAGAATGTCGATGCTTATAAATGATCTACTGGAATTTTCAGGAACAGATAAAAACAACAAAGAATTTGTACAAATAGATATTAATGATGTTGTGCGGGAATTGCTCGTAGATTTTGAAGAAGAAATAGATAGAAAAAATGCAACATTCTCTGTAGATAATTTACCGGTAATACCTGCCATTCCTTTACAGATGACACAGCTTTTCCACAACCTAATCAGCAATGCCCTCAAGTTTTCAAAAAAAGATATTCCTCCTCATATTACCATCAGTGCAACAGAAATGACCTTTGAGCAAAAAGAATATTATCATATACCTGATAAAAATAAACATTTTATTCAAATTGCTTTTAGAGACAATGGAATTGGTTTTGATGAAATATTCAGCGATAAAATTTTTACTATTTTTCAACGGTTGCACTCCAAGTCGGCTTATGAAGGCACAGGTATTGGTCTTGCCCTCTGCAAAAAAATTGCAGAAAACCATGGCGGTAATATTATTGCAGCATCGACAGAAAAAGTTGGCTCCAGTTTTTTTATAAATCTTCCTTTCAAAAAAGTATAGTTATATATTTGAAGCTTACAAAACAGACATAATAAAATAATTTAAAAAACCAAATTCCATCGTGGACGATCTTAAATCTAACAATTTATACAGGCAACTTGCCAAAACTATTTTTTTAGCTGCCGGTGTTGTCATGTTGTTATTTTTAATTTATAAAATGATCAGCGTAGTACTATTGCTGTTATTTGCATTTGTACTTGCAGTTGCTATAAACACGCCAATAACCAGTCT
>JAYVVD010000218.1:0-8101 GCA_043787295.1 Ferruginibacter sp.
CCTACTTTTCTTGGAATAGGGTTGCCGGCAAGTCCCTCAACATTTATTTCTTTTTCTTTTGTATAAGGCGTATTTGCATAAACAATTTTTGAAAAAATATGTAGTTGTTTTTCTGATGGAGTTGGAATAATACTTAATGATCCTTTAAAAAGCCCGGCAATATATTGCACGCCCATTGGTTTAGAAGTATCTCCCTGCTGGTATATTACAGCCTCCTTGCTTCTATATGGATTGGGGCCATAAGGGTTTGCTGATGAAGTAAATCCCTTACCATTTGATACAAATATTTTATTACCAATTACTTTTACATTTGTTGGATACCAGCCTACAGGTATAAATCCTTTTGATTTACTTACCCCGGTTTCACTTACATCAAAAACAGCTAAGCAGTTGTTATCTGCATTGGCAATGTACAACGTTTTCTCATCTGCACTTAGTGCTAAACCATTTGTAGTACTGCCGCTTGGTGCATTTGCATACAGAGCGGTGTTTAATGTTTCTATTATTTTTTTTGTTGCAAGGTCAATGATGGAAACGCTGTTATCGTTTGCATTTGCAACAAATAAACGGGTATTTTTTTTATTGATTATAATTTCATTGGGGTTATCGCCTACAGCAATCGATTCTTTAACAACCATTAATTTTGTATCATACAAAATAATTTTATCGGCACCCCAGCAACTGATGTACAAAGTTTTTTTATCTTTTGAAAGAAGGCAGGTGTAGGCTTCTCCATCCAGTTTTATTTTTTGTATAACCTGTTTGGTTTTTAAATCAACAACGTACAGTGAATTATTTTCTTTGGTAACAACATACATTCTTTGTGCAGCATCATCCACCTCAATACCTGCAGGAGAAATTAAATCTTTCATTTTTTTACCAAGCAAAAAACTATCAGCCAATACAAGTTTTTTTTGTACGATGTTGTATTGCAAAATCCAATTGTCATTTCCACCACTTGCATACAATTTTTTTTCATCCGCAGAAAATTTTAACCCATACCATGATTTTGCAATAATAATATTATCCAGTTCCTTTTCCGTTTTGGCATCAAATAATTGTATAGTTTGTGTGCTTTGTCCGTTGTTGGTTACTGCAAAATATTTTTCTGTTTTACTTACAGCAATATTCAAAGGTAGGTCTCCTAAAGGCATTCCCTTACCGGCTGGAGAAATACTCCAGCCATTTGGCAGAGTAATTTTTTTACTTCTTAATTGTTGTAAGGTCTGGCTAAATACGTTAAAGGATAGCAATACTACAGGAAGGAAATATATTTTTTTCATATATCAAATTTAAAAAAGTAATGTACGATGAACTGTAACAATAAAGAATTTTAGAAGTTATGTTTTATTTATTCTGTAAAATCGGTAAATAAATATTAAAAGTTGCACCCTCATTTAGAATCCCCTTAGCGATAATAATACCATTGTGATTTTGAACAACTTTTTTAACGATCGCAAGCCCAATACCGGTACCGGGATAATTTTCTTTTACATGAAGCCTTTTAAAAATTTAAAAAATTTTATCCTTATACTTAAGGTTAAAACCTATACAATTATCGCTTACAGTTATTTTGCAATACTCCTGATCTTTTAAAAGTTTGTCCGTGATAGTTTAGTAATTTCTTTCGCAAATGTGGTGGATGTTGCTTTTACAGCAGATATTTTAATATGGGGCGCATTTCCGTCTTTGGCAAATTTTATTGCATTGGTAAGCAGGTTGCTCATTACCTGGTTTATTTGAAAAGGAAGTACGTCAGCATTGCAAAGCTTATCTATTTTTATATTGGCTTTTTTTCTCTTTTATCAGCTCAGAAAGTTCCTCACTTACTTCACCTACAATTAAATTAAGATCAGTACTTACAAATTTTCTGTCGGCTATAATTGTACGTGAATAAGTTAGCAAATCTTCAATGAGTGCCTGCATATGATTGGCAGAATGCTTCATTCTATTAAAAAATAATCTTTTCGCTTTGGGAATAATAATTCAGCTTCTTTTTCTAAAATAAGTGATGCCACCTTAAGGAATAAAACGTTTTAGCAAGTTTTACAAATTAATTAATGAATGCAGTTTTTTACTTACTTCTGCAGCTTTGCTAACAATCATTAAATGAGCCCCATTTTTTATTACTTCGTTGCAGCTTACATATTTAAATGGAAGTATTCTGTCAGCAGTGCCATGAATATGATAAAGATTTTTATGAAGGGTAGTATTTTGCCAGTTGGCAATTTTTACAACCGCCCATTTTAAAAAAATGGGATCTGTATCATGTAAAATAGCCGAGAGCAGTTTTTTATCTTCTACTGTTCGGTTGCTAAAAAACCAGTTGGTGAATATGTTTAATTTTATTAAAGCACTTGAAGGAATTATTTTGGCAATACCCAGTATACCTGCAAGCCTAAAATAAAATGGAATTTCCTTTCTGCTTTTTGCAGACGATATTAAAATGATTTTTTCCGTAGCAATGTGTTTAGCCACTTCCACTGCCATCATTCCACCAAAAGAAAGCCCCACCAATGTTGGATGGGCTGTAGTTATTTGTTGTGTTATACGCAATGCATAACTTTCAATAGGTTCATTTTTTTGGGGAGTAATCCATTTTATAAAATGAACATAAAAACTTCCAAAATCAATTTTATGAAACACCCGTTCATCTGCACCAAGTCCACTAAAAACGTACAATGTTTTCATTTATTCTTTTTATAAAAACATTACTCGCTATGCATATTTTTATTGTAGGCTTTTAAAAATATAGCACCAAGGTTTTTATAAGGTGGTATATAATCATCCCAGCTGTCTCTTATACTTTTACTCTGGTCTTTAGAGAAAAAAGCACTAAGATTTTGCCACATTTTAGGCCATGATAAGTTTTCGTTGGCAGCAAAAACCTGATTTATATAAGTAAGTATCGGGCGGTTAATATCACCAGTGCCAATTTCTTTTGTTGATATAATATGCGCATCAGGGTTTATTTCTAAAATTTCATTTAGGTTCTGGTAACCGCCACAGGAACCCAAAACAACAATCTTGGCATCTCCCGGCATCCTACTCATGGTTCTACTTAGCCAGTAACTATGGCCACGATGGACTATCACTGCAGGTTTGAGGCTTTGTTCTTCCAAATATTTTGCAAGGTGTATCTGTGCTGTATCATCTAAATTATGATCGTTATCTAATGGCTTATTTGCAAATACCATTACATTTCCTTTTAATGAAACTGCTTCCATCCATTCTTTCTTTTCGGTTACCTTCCATTCCTTATTCGAAAAAGAATTTCTAAAAGACGGATAAAATAATTTGCCATCTTTATCGCCATAAAAAAACACCTGCTCTACAAGCATTCCCTTTTCATTCCGTATGTATTTATCGCCTACTTCATAAATTGGCGGTATACCAATTTGTGCTGAAATATCAACCCTATTATCATTTAAAGAAAGAAAAATAGTTTTTAATAACCCATAAATAACTTTTGCTCTACTGTTATTTATCGCAATGGCAGCGGCTTCATTATCGGTTACATTTTGCAACATGGTTTGCTGCAGTTGCTTGTTAGAAATACTGCTGTAACTGTCTGCAACATCTACTGCATCCTCTAAGTTATTTTCCAGATGTGCCACAAAAGCCTGCATTAACTGTTCTGATCTTTCAGGGGGCATTGTTTTTAAAAAAGTATCCAGCTGGTTGTAATTGGCAGCCATTTTTATGAACTTTCTAAACTGGTTAAAATTTACAGAAAGTAAAAGCGAATCGCCTTTTGGCTTCGGCCCCATTAACTGCAGTAACCGGCTAAAACTATGCTTATAGCTACTGGTATAAATATCGTTTTCACCCATTACCATCATGTAATAAAGATCAGTCGGCGCAAGTGGCTGAATAGCTCGCATTCTTACAGCAAGATTATTTTCTTCGTGCAGGTTATTTATGGGCGATATAAAATGTTGAAACGCTTTTGTATGCAATGTATTTAAAAGCCCGTTTGCCCCAAAGTAAGCAATAGCCGTATCATAAAAAGGCTTTGCCATTCTTTTTGAATAAGCAGTAGCAGTTTTTACCAGAAGTTTAAAATAACCAACACTATCATATCCATTATAACCGTCACCAACGTATTTTTTTATGCTGTCTATACTTTGTCTTTCAGAAAGCAGATCATCCAGAAATGGAAAATAAAAAAGTGCATTGTCTGTTTTACTGAGTGCTGCAACCTGCTTTACCATTCTATCTGTGTTGCGGTGTATTAATTTACCAACCGTGCTTTTTTCAGATTGTGCATAGTTGTAAAACTGAACAGGGTTTAATTTACATGCCACCACCACAAGACTGTCGGCAAAAACTTCTTTGGAAAAGGGGGCAATAGTTTGCAGTATTTTATCAGGGTTAAGACTTACGTATTTTAAGTACACGATTGCTTCCGCTGCATTTCTGTCATTTTCTTCTGCAAAAATTCTGGTATTTATTTTGGCTACAATATATGGGGCAGCTTGTAGTATGGGAAGTATTGATTGCCCGGCAGCTTTCGCCTTGAGCATTTTTTCAAAAGTTGTCAGCAACAAAGGGAGATCCGTATTTTTAATTTCATTTTGCTTTTTGCTTATTCTAAAATAAGTTAATACTTCTGCCACATTGCGCAAATAACGAACTTTGTCGTTGTTGGTTGGTAACAAAGTATTATTGGTCTCTATCCATTGCCTTAATTCATTGGGTATTCTGTAAAGAGCATCAGATATTTGGTTGGTAATGCTCTCATCAGTTCCGGTTTTTAAGAACCCATCCAGCTTGCCATCTAACTTATCAATATTGAGTTGTTCATTGCGAATATCATCGTGCCGGCTTTTTCTACCGATAGGAATATTGGTGGTATCAGAAAAAGCACTTGCATCAAATAAAAAAAGAAAAAAAGAAAATGTAAAAAATATAGCCTTCATATAGTATTATTCATTTGCAAATATGGTGCAATTTTTTATTTGTACACAGGTACAGAGTGTTATTTTTAAAAAAGTGTTGCACCTCCGTTAACAATTTAATAATGTTATAACGTTCATTTAACGGAGGTATGGGATTACATAAAGTATACTTTTGCCTAACCTTTAAATTATGAGTACAGTTAAAAAAATTCTTATTGTTGATGACGAACCTGATATTCTGGAAATTTTATCATTTAATCTTACAGCAGAAGGGTATGAAGTAGTTACTGCAAAAAACGGCAATGAGGCTTTGGAGAAAGCAAAACAACACATGCCTGATCTCATTATTCTCGATGTAATGATGCCCGGTAAAAATGGTATTGAGGTTTGCAACATACTCCGCTTTCAGCCAATATTTAACCCAACACTTATTATTTTTTTAACAGCCATGGCTGATGAGAGTGCTGAAATAAAAGGCCTCGAAACCGGTGCTGATGATTATATAACAAAACCTGTAAGCCCCAAAGTACTTACAAGTAAAGTGAATGCACTTTTTCGCCGTTTGGCCAACGAGGGCACAAGCATTATTAAAGTAGGTAATTTTGAAATAGATAGGGAGAAATACCTGGTATTTTTTAATAATACTGAAATTGTACTTGCCAGAAAAGAGTTTGAACTGGTTGCATTACTCGCATCTAAACCGGGTAAAGTATTTTTAAGAAATGAAATACTCAATAGAATTTGGGGTACCGATGTTATTGTTGGCGACCGAACAATTGATGTACACATCAGAAAAATCAGGCAGAAGCTGGGTGTTGATTGTATATCTACCGTAAAAGGTGTTGGTTATAAATTTGAAATACAATAGTGGGGATTTTTGACGACTGACAACTGACGACTTTGCAATATTGTGTAAAATAGAAACTGCTGGTTGCAAACTGCCAACTGTAAATGACAACTGATTTTCTTACCTTGTGTCTAATATCTAAAAGTATAAAGTATAGTTCCGAATGCTTTCAACGAGACATCTATCTCCTCAACAATTATCACTTCTTACTGCAGCTATATTATCTATACCAATAAGTTTCGCCATATTTATTTTTGAACCACTCTGGTGGATAGCACTCCTATCCTTCACGATAATTTTTGCAGGCAGTTACTGGTTAATATTATTTACCCTTCAAACATTTATTTACCGTAAAATAAAACTCATTTATAAACTTATTTACCAGACTAAAGCCACCAAAAGAGAAGAATTTTATTACAAAAACATTTTACCGCAAAAAGGGATTGATGAGGTGAGGGAAGATGTGGAAGCCTGGGCCGAACAACGAAAAAAAGAAATAGAAACACTGCAGCAAAACGAAACGTTTAGAAAAGAATTTTTACAGAACCTGAGCCACGAGTTAAAGACACCCATATTTGCTATACAAGGTTATGTACATACTCTATTAAACGGTGCATTACACAACAACGAAGTAAATGAAAAGTTTTTGACAAGTGCGTCCCGAAACATTGACAGGCTGGTAAATCTGCTTGATGATCTAGATGAGATTTCACGGCTGGAAAGTGGTGAAATGCAGTTAAATCACAAGCCTTTCATTGTGCAGGATCTTATTAAAGAAGTGTTCGATTCATTTCAGTTACAGGCTGAAGAAAAAAATATAATATGCTCCATAAAAAAGGGTTGTGAGTTTCCTTTAACGGTTGTTGCAGACAAAGAAAAGATAAGACAGGTATTTCTTAATTTTACCGAAAATGGCATAAAATACGGCAAAGAAAATGGGGTTATAGAAGCAAGCTTTTACAATGTTGATGGCAACAGCGTTTTGATAGAAATTAGCGATGATGGTTATGGGATTGCCGAAGAACACCTTTCCAGAATTTTTGAACGTTTTTACAGAACCGATCATGCCCGTAGCAGAAGGGTTGGCGGTAGCGGTCTCGGTCTTGCTATTTGCAAACACATTGTAGAGGCACACAAACAAACAATTCATGTACGGAGCAAGGTAGATGTGGGTACAAGCTTCGGCTTTACATTGCCTGCAAAAAAAGAGTAAAAATTATTTAATCCTTAAGGAAAATTGGTGTTTTTAGTAATTATAATTTTATCAAATACACATCTTATATTCTATATTTATTTTAATGCTTTTAGGAAAGCTGTGTTTAAGCAATATATGCAAGGTTTTAAATCTACAAAATTTTGTTATTAAGCATTGTAAAAAAAATGAGCTACCATTATGGCAACTCATTTCTCATATTAATTATGAAATTTATTAGAATGAATATCTTAATCCAAACTGACCCTGCCATCTTGAATTTATAGGATCCAAAGTATAATAGTGGTCATCTATCCCTGTTGGTTTTACATAATTAAATGTAGGTGTGTAACCTGTAGAAGGTGCGCCAGGTTTCTTTGCTGCAGCATCAGGCGAAAATTTTAAGAAATTTACTGTATAGTTATTTGTATTAGTTACAAAGAAAACATGACCCCAGGTATTGCTTAATAAGTTTGCAACATTGAAAAGATCTAAACTAATTTGCAGTGAATGGTTCTTTGTTTTAGATAATTTAAACTCATGCATAATTTTCATATCTAACTGTTTATTCCATGGAGTACGCATACCATTTCTTTCAGCATACTGGCCTCTTCTTGTACTCAAATAAGAGTCTCCGCTTATCTGTTTATCCAGATCCTGCCATTGTTGCGCAGCAGTGTAAGTTGCTCCATTTAAGGTGTAATCAGCTAATTTAATATCTGACTGATCTTTTGGAATGTAAGGTAATGGTGCGTTAGAACCATTACCAAAAGGTGCAGATTGATAAACCAAAGAGTAAGGATTACCCGACTGTGCAGAGTAAAAGAATGCAACAGATGTGGTATTCATTTTATTCCAAATAAAACTAGAACCAAATGTAGCAACAACACGATGACGTAAATCGAAATTAGATGATGCTAATGGAGAACTGTTTGAAATTATTGTGGGGTTTAACTCATAATTACTTTGGAAAGAATTACGGATACCATTGCTCACATCTTTACTTACTCCATAAGTATAAGCTGCGCTCCAATTGTAATTTAATTTTGCTTGGCCTCCAAGATTTACATTGTTAGATGTTTTGCTAATTTGCCCTGTAATGTTATATCTATAACCTTCTTTAGTGTTGGTTAAGAAAAAAACATTTGAATAATCTGCATT
>JAYVVD010000219.1:0-10030 GCA_043787295.1 Ferruginibacter sp.
GCGCATTACTGAAATTTTATACGATAAAGGTTACATTCTAAAGTATAAGTTTGAAGAAGATAAAAAGCAAGGTTTAATTAAAATAGCATTGAAGTATGATGCTACAACTAAATTACCTGCTATTCAAAGTTTAGAAAGGGTTAGTCGTCCGGGCTTGCGTACTTATGCAAAGCCTGACGAATTTAAAAGAGTTAAAAACGGTTTAGGTGTAGCAATAATTTCTACTTCTAAAGGAGTAATGACTGACAAAGAAGCTAAAGTACAAAATGTGGGTGGAGAGGTACTTTGTAATATTTATTAATTAGCAAATTAGGTGATTTGAAAATTTGAAAATGTTTCAAGTCATAACAATAAAATTGAACTTAAGCTTTCAATACAGTAGCTGAATTCTATTACCATATTTTCAAATTGAGCATTTTTTAAATTTTCAAATTAGTACCATGAGTCGTATAGGTAAAAAGCCGGTGGAGATTCCTTCAGGAGTTACTATCAGTTTAAATAAAAATAACAACGAGGTTTCTGTAAAAGGACCAAAAGGTGAATTGAAACAAAGTATTGATCGTGATATTATTGTTGAAATTAAAGACAATATGGTTGAATTCAAAAGGCCTACTGATCAGATCCGCCACCGTGCCATGCATGGTTTGTACCGTTCATTAATCAGTAATATGGTTAAAGGAGTTACAGAAGGTTATACAAAAAAACTCGAATTAGTAGGTGTGGGTTATAAAGCTGCAAATACAGGAAATTTATTAGATCTTTCTTTAGGTTACTCTCACAATATTTTAGTGGAGATTCCTAAAGAACTTAAGATTTCTACTATTCAGGAGAAGGGTAAAAATCCCATTATTACACTTGAAAGTATTGACAAACAGTTGTTAGGTGCTGTAAGTGCAAAAATAAGAAGCCTGCGTAAGCCTGAACCGTACAAAGGGAAAGGTGTGAAGTTTGTTGGTGAAGTACTAAGAAGAAAAGCTGGTAAGTCGGCAGGTAAGTAATTATAAAATTTAATTTTTTCTCGGCAGCATCGAGAAATACAAAATAAAATAAAATGAACAATAAATCACAGGCAAGACAGAAGATACGTTACCGCATTCGTAAGAAGATAAATGGTACTGCATCTACACCACGCCTTACCGTATTTAGAAGTAACTCTGATATTTATGCACAACTAATTGATGATGAAACAGGCACTACCATCGCAGGTGCTTCTTCCCGTCAAAAAGATATTACTGCGCAAACAGCTCCAAAAATTGAAAAAAGTAAAATGGTGGGTGAAGCAATCGCAAGAAAAGCTGTTGAGCTGGGGATAGAAAAAGTTGTATTTGATCGTAGTGGTTACATTTATCACGGACGTATCAAAGCAGTAGCTGAAGGAGCAAGAGAAGGTGGATTGAAATTTTAATATCCACAACAACATTCTAAAAATCGAAAATACAGATAATGTCAAACGTAATTGTAAATAAAATGAAGGCCGGTGACCTTGAGTTGAAAGAAAAAGTTGTTTCTATTAACCGTGTTGTAAAAACTACAAAAGGTGGTCGTGCATTTAGTTTTTCTGCTTTGGTAGTAGTTGGAAATGGCGCAGGAGTTGTAGGGCATGGTTTAGGTAAAGCTAAAGAGGTTCAGGAAGCCATTACAAAAGGAATTGAAGATGCAAAAAAGAACCTTATCAAAGTTCCAATTATGCACGGTACAATACCTCATGAGCAATTAAGTAAAGAAGGAGCTGCTAAAGTATTAATAAAACCAGCTGCCCATGGTACCGGTGTTATTGCAGGAGGTAGCATGCGTGCTGTTCTTGAGTCTGCTGGTATTACAGATATATTGGCAAAAAACTTAGGTTCTGCCAACCCTACAAACGTAGTGAAAGCCACGATTAAAGCTTTGGCAACTTTGCGTGAGCCGATTGCAGTATCAAGAACAAGAAATATTTCTTTAAAGAAAGTTTTTAACGGATAAAATTAGTATCAAGTATTTAGTTATAAGATATTAGAAAAAATAATTCTAATGAAAAAAGTAAAAGTAACTCAGGTTAAAAGTATAATAGATAGATCTGAGCGTCAAAAAAGAACAATGCAGGCTTTGGGTCTTACTAAGATGCATAGAACAGTAGAAAAAGAAGCTACTCCTCAAATTTTAGGTATGATTACTAAAGTAAGCCATCTAGTTAAAGTTGAAGAATTATAATCATTAATCACTTAGCTTTTTTGATAACTATCTATTCCTATAAGGTCATTCGGCTTTGTAAACTAGTTAAAACACAAATAAGCACATTTATAAAACAAGCGAGCTCCAATTGCTTTTGGGGCGAAAGTAAAAAATTAAAGCATTATGAATTTACATTCTCTTAGGCCTGCAAAAGGCGCTACACATAAAGCCATCAGAATTGGTCGTGGTGAAGCAAGTGGTAAAGGTGGTACTTCTACAAAAGGTAACAAAGGCGGACAAAGCCGGGCCGGTTACAAAAGTAAGCCTGGTTTTGAAGGTGGTCAAATGCCAATTCAGCGTAGAGTTCCAAAGCGTGGGTTCAAGAATATTAACCGTGTTGAATACGTTGCGCTTAATATCGGTAAGATCGATCATTATGCGGAAAAATATGGTATTACAGAATTTAGCCTAGCTAATCTGTATATCAATGGTTTAATCAGTCAAAATGACAACGTTAAGCTACTTGGTAATGGTGAAATAACCGGAAAATATACTTTTAAAGTAAATGCAGTAAGTGAGAAAGCAAAAGCTGCTATAGAAGCAGCAGGTGGAACTGTAGAAATAGTAAAATAATTTACCGACATTTGCCCAACGCATTTAAATATGCGTTTTTTCTTTTAGTGAATCACAAAAACCGAAATTAATTCTGTGAAGAAGTTTATAACTACACTTAAAAATATCTGGAGCATTGAGGATTTGCGTAAAAAAATAATATTTACATTAATATTATTGTTTATTTACCGCCTTGGCTCTTTTATCGTTTTACCGGGAATTGATCCTAACAAACTTGCAAATTTAAGTAACAACTCTAAAGGTGGTATGCTTGGTTTGCTTGATGCATTCGTAGGTGGAGCTTTTTCAAAAGCTTCCATTTTTGCTTTGGGTATTATGCCATATATTTCTGCTTCCATTTTTATGCAATTGATGACTATTTTGGTTCCTCAAATGGCTAAAGTTCAAAAAGAGGGTGAAAGTGGCAGAAAGAAAATCAATCAGTGGACTCGTTATCTAACAGTTGCTGTTACTGCTTTTCAGGCAGCGGCTTATATAGGATACCTTAAAAGTCCTGGAAATGCAGAAGCCCTTATTCCAGCTTATGGAAATTTCTTTTGGATATCTACTGTTGTTATCTTAACTGTTGGTACTTTATTCGTAATGTGGTTAGGTGAAAAAATAACCGATAAAGGTTTAGGTAATGGTACTTCAATCATTATTATGGTTGGAATACTTGCACGCTTTCCGCAGGCCATAAGAGAAGAATTTAATTCCCGTATTACTATGGGTGCTGGTGGTTTATTGCTACTATTGATTGAGATTGTCTTTATGATCGGTATTATAATGGGATTAATAATGCTTGTGCAGGGAACAAGGAAAGTGCCCGTGAACTATGCGAAGCAAATTGTTGGGAACCGCCAGTTTGGTGGTGCACGTAATTTTCTTCCTTTAAAAGTAAACGCTGCGGGTGTAATGCCTATCATATTTGCACAAGCAATTTTATTTTTTATTGGTTTCGCAATTGGTTTGGGTAAAAGTTCTAATAAAGCATTTTTGAGTGATCATACAAATGTGTGGTACATGCTCATCTACTCAATAGCAGTTATCGCATTTACTTTTTTATATACAGCGCTTATTTTTAACCCTAAGCAAATGGCAGATGAGTTAAAAAGAAACAATGGTTTTATTCCGGGTGTAAAACCAGGACAACCTACAGCTGATTATATAGGAACAATAATGGATAGAATTACTTTACCGGGAGCTATATTATTGGCTTTAGTAGGTATTTTACCTGGCTTGTTTCAACTCGTATTTAAAATGCAACAAAATTTCTCTACTTTTTTTGGAGGTACATCTCTTTTGATTATGGTAGGTGTTGTGTTAGATACTTTACAACAGATCGAAACACAACTATTAATGCGTCAGTATGATGGATTAATGAGCAGTGGAAGAATGCAGGGACGTCAGGCAGTAACATCCGGCGGCATCTAGATTAATATTTTTATAAATTTATATTTGAACCCTGACGATACAATCGTTGGGGTTTGTTTTAATTTTGATAGTTCAATGATACAATATAAAACAAAAGAGGAAATTGAAATCATGCGGCACAGTTGCATGTTGGTTGGTAAAACGCATGCCGTGATAGCTGCCCAATTAAAAGAAGGCATCACAACGATGGAAGTGAACAGACTTGCTGAAGAATACATAAATGACAATGGCGGTATTCCTTCTTTTAAAAATTACAATGGTTTTGCTTATGCAACGTGCATATCAGTAAACAATGCAGTAGTACATGGCTTTCCATCAAATAACCCTTTAAAAAATGGTGATATTATTTCTTTAGATATTGGAATTTTTAAAAACGGATTTCATGGGGACAGTGCTTATACTTACGCCATCGGAGAAGTATCTGATGAAATAAAAAAATTACTGAGAGTAACAAAAGAATCTCTTTACTGTGGTATACAAAAGGCGAGACAGGGAAACAGGATTGGTGATATAGCCTTTGCTATACAGGAACATACAGAAAAGAAAAACGGATATGGTGTAGTAAGAGATCTTGTAGGACACGGCGTCGGTAGACAATTACATGAAGACCCGCAAGTGCCAAATTATGGAAAACGTGGAAGCAAGGAAAAATTAAAAGCCGGAATGGTGCTGGCAATTGAACCTATGATAAATATGGGTGTTAAAGAAGTGCTTCATTTGGAAGATGGCTGGACCGTGCTGACAAAAGATGGAAAACCATCTGCTCATTTTGAACATGATGTGCATATTACAAAAGATGGTCCCGATATTTTAAGTTCTTTTGAAGAAATTGAATCAGCAGAAAAAGCAAACATTAATTTAAGTTGGAGTTATTAAATAGTTTTTATTTCACTAATAGAAACCATTTAAAATAAGATAAAATTTCATGAAGAAAAAACTTGTTGTAATTGGTGGTGGTGCGGCAGGTTTTTTTTGTGCAATAAATGTTGCAAGACTTCAACCCGAACTTGAAGTAATAATATTAGAAAAAACCGGAAAACTTTTAAGTAAAGTAAAAGTTAGTGGCGGAGGGCGATGTAATGTTACACACAATAATTTTAGGATTGGTGATATGATAAAAAAATATCCAAGAGGAGAGAAGTTTCTTAAAAAAGCATTTCATCATTTTTTTACATCGGACACCATAAACTGGTTTTTAGAAAGAGGTATTGAAACAAAAACTGAAAAGGATGGCAGAATGTTTCCCGTTTCAAACAACTCTCAAACAATTGTTGATTGCTTTCTTAATGAAGCTGCAAAATATAATGTGAAAATAGACATGAATTCAGACGTTGCTGATCTGCAATTTCAAAATAATAAATGGATAGTAACAACTTCTTTAAATAAAATTATACAAACTGATTTTGTCTGTATTGCTTCGGGAGGGTTTATGAAAATTGCTAATTCAAAATGGCTTTTGCTACTGGGGCATACCATAGCACCGCCCGTTCCTTCTTTGTTTACATTTAATATGCCTGGCAATGCTATTACAAAGTTGATGGGATTGTCCGTTGAAAATGTAAGGATAAAAATTGTGGGAGAAAAATTGGAAACAGATGGGCCGTTGCTCATAACGCACTGGGGATTTAGTGGTCCTGCCATTTTAAAAATGTCTGCATACGCTGCCTTGATATTGGCTGATAAAAATTATGATTTTACCGTTGTTATTAACTGGCTTCCCCTTTACAATGAAAATTCTCTTAGAGAAAAAATGCAGTTGTTGAGGTTTGAGATGGCTACAACGAAAATGGAGAATAAAAATCCATTTTTATTACCTTCAAGATTGTGGGAATATTTGTTAGTGAAAAGTGGAATTAAAGAAGGAATAAAGTGGGCAGATTTACCAGCTAAAGAACAAAACCTTCTGATAAAAAATTTATGTATACAACCATTTAAAATTAAAGGGAAAACAACTTTTAAAGAAGAATTTGTAACTGCAGGAGGTGTAAATACGGAGGAAATAAATGTAAATACCATGGAAAGTAAATTACAGAAAAACCTTTTTTTTGCTGGAGAAGTCATTAATGTTGATGGTGTAACCGGTGGCTTCAATTTTCAAAACGCCTGGACGACGGGATGGATTGCGGCTAAAGCAATTGCAAAACTTTAATGTATATGCTATTTTATTTTTAACAAGTTTATGGTATCATTCATCCTCTTTATAAAATGTACTGTTTATTATGTTTGTAACTTTCTACCTTAATGAAAATACTTGATAAATATATTTTAACCAAATATCTTACTACTTTCTTTTTCTGTATTTTATTATTTACAGCCATTGTTGTAGTTGTAGATATAAGTGAAAAAACTGATAATTTTTCCAAATCAAATTTATCTGCTTATCAGATAATGACTGACTATTATTTTGGTTTTATTCCAAGAATAGATGCGCTGCTTTTCCCCTTGTTTGTTTTTATTTCAGTAATATTTTTCACATCAAAAATGGCTGGCCGTTCAGAAGTAATTGCTGTTTTAAGCAGTGGTGTTTCTTACCATCGATTTATTAGGCCTTTTCTTGCAGGAGGTATTATATTGTCTGCAGTATTGTGGTTTGGCTACCAATACGTAGTTCCAAAAGCAAATAAAAAATGGGGCGATTTTGAAAAGCGATACATTGATCCAAGCAGCCCTGCAGGAATAAATAACACAACCTACAAACAAAATATTTATTTTAAGTTAGACCAAAACAGTTATGTTGGTATAAGAGGATATGATACAATTTCTAAAACAGGAAATGGTTTTTTTATTCAGCGTTTTTCAGACAATAAATTATTGTATAACCTAAGAGCATCAAATTTTAACTGGGATACACTTACCAAAAAATGGAAATTAACTGATGTTACTGAAAGAACTTTGAATGACATTAATGAAACAGTAACCAAGGCGACCTTTAAATTAATGAATTTTAATTTTAAACCTATTGACTTAGGAAAAGACGACTATTTAAAAGATCAAATGAGTACGCCGGATCTGGATGCATTTATAAAAATGGAAAAAATCAGAGAATCAGATACAGTGAGTTCTTTATTGGTAGAGCGATATAACAGAGACGCCATTCCTGCTTCTGTAATAATACTTACTGTAATCGGAACTGTGCTTGCATCCCGTAAAGTAAGGGGAGGCAGCGGCGCACATATTGCATTGGGAGTTGTTTTAAGCATGACTTATATTCTCTTTAGTAGATTTTCTGTAGTGTTTGCAACCAAGGGTAGTTTTACTCCCTTGCTTGCTTCATGGCTACCCAATATTATTTTTGGTTTACTCGCTGTTGTTTTATACAGAAGAGCCTCCAGCTAATATTTCTTACCTGTTTAATTAAAAATTATCTTTTAAGGAATTTTTATTTAAATCATTTGTTTAACAGTACTTGCGGTCGTAATTTTAAGGCGTTAATATTTTATACATTATAATTGATTAAACGATTTAGAACAATTGATTTTTAGCGTTATCATCAAAAATATTTTTCACAGAAATAATCTTTTTAAAAAATGGGCATAATCAAAGATAGGTTTAAAGCAAAGGCTGATGAAGTAAGTGAAGACATGAAAGAAATGCTTAAAGAGCATGGGGATAAGAAAATTGGTGAGGTTACGCTTTCCCAGGTTTATCAGGGTATGCGGGGTATTACTGGGCTCGTTACAGAAACTTCTTTGCTGGATGCACAGGATGGAATACGTTTTAGAGGTTATTCGATTCCTGAATTGCAGGAAAAATTGCCGAAAGCACCGGGTGGATCTGAGCCATTACCTGAAGGGTTGTTTTATTTAATGCTGGTAGGGGATTTACCTACAGAAGATGATGTACATCATCTTACAAGTGTTTGGCAACGCCGCAGCCATGTCCCCAATCATGTATTTGCAACATTAGAGGCTTTGCCAATAAGTACGCACCCTATGACGCAGTTTGTAGTAGCTATTATGGCTTTGCAAACTGAAAGTCAGTTTGCAAAAAGATATGCAAAAGGGATGAATAAAAAAGATTATTGGGAAGCAACTTTTGATGATTCGATGGATTTAATTGCTCGTCTACCTCGTATTGCTGCATACATTTATAGAAGAAAATATAAGAATGGTGATCATATTCAACCAAATGGTTTATTAGACTGGGCAGGAAATTTTGCACACATGATGGGCTACGAAGATGAAGGTTTTATGGAATTGATGCGTTTGTATATGACGATACATGCTGACCATGAAGGAGGAAACGTTTCGGCACATACAACTCATCTCGTAGGTTCGGCATTGAGTGATCCATATTTAAGTTTTGCAGCAGGTATGAACGGGCTTGCAGGTCCTTTACACGGCTTAGCAAATCAGGAAGTAATAAAATGGATATTTGAATTGCGGGAGCAAATAGGAAGCGACGCTCCAACAAAAGAACAGATAGCAACGTATGTAGAAAAAACACTTACAGAAGGAAAAGTTGTACCAGGTTACGGTCATGCTGTTTTAAGAAAAACCGATCCTCGTTTTACTGCACAAATGGAGTTTGGAAAAAAACACATGCCTGATGATTCACTTGTACAAACCGTATGGAATATTTATGAAGCAGTACCGCCAATTTTAAGTTCGAAAGCAAAAATTAAAAATCCATGGCCTAATGTAGATGCCCATAGTGGCGCATTGCTCGTTCATTATGGCATGAATGAATATGAATTTTATACAGTACTTTTTGGTGTATCCCGTTCACTTGGTGTACTTGCAAGCTTATGCTGGGATAGAGCCTTTGGCTTTCCATTAGAGCGTCCAAAATCTATTACCAATGACCTCGTAAAAAAATGGTTGGAAGGAAAAGATGAAGTGTGGGGAGATTAGAAATAACCATAAATAATTTTAATAAACCTATTCTAAAAAAGCCTCGAAATATTTCGGGGCATTTTCTTAAATTCTTTTGAATGGTAGCTTTATAAAATTATATTTGCAATCCTTTCTAAACGGGGAATTAGCTCAGCTGGTAGAGCGCTTGCATGGCATGCAAGAGGTCAGCGGTTCGAACCCGCTATTCTCCACTAACATCATGCGGAACTTTTGTTTCCGCATTTTTATTTTGTAAAGAAGTAATTCATCAACTTTACTTTTCGTTTTAAAAAATGCTTTATCAATAAATTTTTATTATGAACAAATTAGAAGTCTGGCAAAGAGGGCCTTTAAAAAATATACCTGCATTATTACAACCTTTAGCCCATGCTTTGTTGCAGGCAGAAGAAGAGGTAGATGAAATGTTGACTGATTTTAATAATGAATTATTATGGGAGAGACCTGCAAACGTAGCCTCGCCTGCTTTTCATCTTCAACATTTATCGGGCGTATTGGACAGGGTTTTTACATACGCACGCAATGAACCACTTACAGATTTTCAATTAAAACAATTGTACGATGAAGATGTAGAACCACAAGATAATGTTACCATAAAATCCCTTCTTGATAGATTTAAAACCCAGACACAAACCTCGTTGATACAATTACAAAATACAAAGGAGGAAAATTTAAAAGAATACCGGAGTGTTGGCAGAAAGAAATTACCCTCAACGGTTATTGGTTTGCTTGTTCATGCTGCAGAGCATACTATGCGTCATATTGGGCAGTTAAGTGTTACCATTAAAATATTACAATCAGTTAAACGGTAAAAACGATCTGGCAATAAACAAATAATCCTTTAAATTTCATACATGCTTTCTAACGACCCTTTACACGGCAAAACTTTACAATTTATTTTAAAAGAACTTGTACATAATTTTGGCTGGGAGAAGCTGGCTGCTGAAATAAATATTAATTGTTTTAAAACTAACCCTAGC